>NZFT01000064.1 GCA_002690755.1 Phycisphaerae bacterium | reverse complement strand
GCCACCGCCGCCGCCGCCGAAGCCGCCGCCACCGCCGCCGCCGCCGAAGCCGCCGCCACCGCCGCCGCCTCCGGCACCACCGGACTGGAGGGAGCTGCTCAGGTCGAATTCGGGTGCGTTGTCGAACATCGGGACTTCGAAGAGCAGGTCACGAATCGGATACATCCGAAGCTTTCGAGCCGAGGGCGTGGAAAGGCGTTCCTTGGTTCCCAGTTCGATGAAGCCCTGGCGAAGCTGCCAGGTGCAGGGGTCGAGATCGCCACACTGGTCAAGCATCATCTCGACCACGGTGAGGGCGGGCTTGTCGGTCGCCTTCAGGGAGATCGGTGCCTCGGGGTCGATCCCCATGCCACTTCGGTCGTCGTTGTAGCGAACGACGAGATCGACGCCGAGTATCTGGCGAAGGTAGTCGAAGGCCTCGCGGGCCGGCGTCTCGTCGAAGTCCACGCTGATGTCGGTGTAGATCAGGGCACCGAGCAATGCGGCCTGCGTGGTGTCACGCGACGCCTCGGCTTCCCGTTGCTTCGCGACGGCCCGGATCCGTTCGGAGAGATTCTGGCCCAGGGCCGAGTCGCAGGTCCACGCTGGCGCGATGCCGGCGGCGAGAATCGCGACGAGCGAGAGGCGGTTCGTGATCTTCTGCATGGCGGAGACTCCAGTCCGGTTCCATCTTCTCGACGGGCGGGTCGTTGGCGGCACGAGCGGCGAGGGACTCATGGTCCGTCCGATGAGTATACGAAGTGGATCCCGAAAAACCGCACGGATCGCCCAGAAGCGGCGGCAAACGAGCCTCTGGCGGGTCAGGATCAGCCATTCCGCCGACCGGGTCTGTGGTCAGGGGGTCGATTCAAGGAGCAACAGGACCGCGGTCGCGTTCGCGGCGACGGACTGCCGTGCAGACCAGGGGGCGATTCGGAGGCCGCCCGAGGCTTTTCGCCACCCCGGAAGAAGCCGGGCATCCCGTTCCGCGGTCTCGAGCTGACGAAGAAAGCGAACGATCCCCTCGACCCCCGACCTGGCACGGCGATTCGCATCGGGGTCGTCGCTCGGCAGATGTCCGAGGACCGCCATGCCGAAGCCCGGTCGAAGCGTCCGGGCGTCGACGGTGCTCCTCGTGCCGGCTCGGAGCTCGAGTCCGCCCGCCAGATCGACCGCGGCATCGGTCTCCTGCCGAAGCAGGAGCGAATCCCGAACGGCCCGAAGAGAATCGAGCCGGGATGACGCTTCGCCGGTTCGTCGCTGTCGACTTCGCTCGGCGAGCGCGAGCCACTCGAACGAGGCGATCATCGCGTCCACCGAGCGGCTGACGCTCCAGGCGTCCGCGAGGCCCCGCATGAAGATCGTGTCGTCGACGAAGGTCGCGGGGGTGGCTCCGAGCGCGGCGGCCCGTCGTGCCCGTCCCATCGGGTCCGCCGGTGACGTACCGGTCCGGATCGATTCGAGGATCCGAGCGATCTCAGTGTGATCATCCAGTGCGGCGGCGGTGAACAGCGCGAGATCAGCGCAGGCCGGGTCCTCCAACTCGAGCGGGGTGGTCTCCCGAAGGAGCGCGAGGGCGGTGGTCCTCGACCGGCGATCGAGGGCGGGATCACCGGAGCCGGCGGTCCCGCTCGCCGCGAGGGCCCACGCGGCAAGGAGACGATCGGCGGGCGTCGCTTCGAACGGTTCGTGCCGATCCGCGATCGGGTCGTAGTCGCCGAGAAACCGAGGGCGATCCACCGCGTCTTCGACGTCCACGGGACGATGCCCGAGCAGATTCGCCACGATTCTTCGGCGGACTTCATCGGCGGTCGCGGGCTGAAGGGGGCCTCGCTCCACGCGATCGCCGGTCCGCAGGAGCACGCGGGGGAACTCGGTCGATGCGGCCTGTCCGATTCGGATCGTCTCGAATCTGCGGAGTGAAACCTGGTCCAGTTCACGGAGTTGCGGCAGGTCGCGGGGCGGGAGTCCGAGTTCATCGAGCAGTCGGAAGATGGTGGAAGAGGTCGCGCCCGCGGTTCCGGTCGCGAGCTCGCGACCCGGCAGGCTCCGGGCGATCGAGGTGCCGCGTCGGATCGCGATGCCGTCGATTCCGGGTCGGATGCGACGGGCGGCGGCGGCGAGAGTGCCCCCGAGCAGGGGTTCGTCGGCCCCCGCGAATTCGACTTCGAGCGCGAGTCTGGAGGGAAGGGTTTTCTGGATCGTGGCAGGTAGGTCGCGAACCCGCGCGTTGCCGAATGCCTGGGCCAGCGCGCGACCGAGGGCTCGTCGCACGGCGCGATCGTCGCCCGCGGGATCGTCGCCCCGCCCGATCGATCGGCCATCCATTCGGAGGATCACGCCGACCGCATCGGCCCCCTCGACCTCGATCCTGGCCTCCTCGGACATCTCGGCGGGAAGCGAGCCCGCGTCGAGCCACGCTCTCGCCTGCAGCCAACCGGCGACCGCCTCCTCCATGGACGGCGGTGCCGCGGCGGCCAGTCCCGCCAGTGNGAGCATGCCGAGCATCGCGATCGTCCGAAAACCGAACGGCGTTCGGTGGCGGACCGCGTTTCTGGAGACGTCAGCGGGGGGGGTTCTGGTCATGCGGTTTGGCGGTTCATGTAGGTGAAGGGGAATCGACCTCGGCCCTTGCGTCCGCACGTGGACGAGGCAGACTCGGGTGTTCGAAAACCAAAGATCGGAGAATACCCCATGCTCGCTTTCCAGCTTTTTCAGTTCTCGGCCCATCGTCGTCGCCTCGCGTTGCTCACCAGTCTCACCTTCATGGCGATGTGCTGAACTCGANCAACAGACTCTCTCTCGCGGGAGGATCGGTGACCCCGCCCTAAGGTCACACCACGGTCCCCACGAAACGCGGGCCCGTCCTGAAAAGGACGGGCCCGCGTGTTTTTCACCTTCGATCGATCGAGATCAGAACTGGATCTTGTCGGTACCCATGGCACCGTGATCGTCCATGCCGCCTCGCTTGGGCGGGGGGTTCTCGAAGCCGTCGGCACCGATGTCCGCCGAATAGTCGGTGGTGTCGTTGGTGCCCCACTGGGCCCGCTTGAGGCTCAGGCCGATCTTGCGATCGTCGGTGTCGACCCGGAGGATCTTGACGTCCACCTCGTCGTCGACCTTGACCACGTCCTGCGGGTTCTCGACCTTCTGGTCGGAGAGCTCGGAGATGTGGAGCAGGCCTTCGAGGTTGTCCTCGAGTTCGACGAAGACACCGAAGTTGGTGATCTTCGTGACCTTGCCCTTGACGATCATGCCCGGGCGGTACGCGGTCGGGATCGCTTCGATCCACGGATCCTCGCTGAGCTGCTTCAGGCCGAGACCGACCCGCTGCTTCTCCTGGTCGACCTCGATGACCACGCACTTGACGACCTCGCCCTTCTGGAAGATCTCGTTCGGGTGAGCGACCTTCTTGGTCCAGGAGATGTCGGAGACGTGGAGCAGGCCGTCGATGCCCGGCTCGATCTCGATGAACGCNCCGTAGTTCGCGAGNTTGCGNACCTTNCCTTCGATGATCGTGCCCGGGGGGTACTTCTCGGCGACGAGTTCCCAGGGGTTGACTTCGGTCTGCTTCATGCCGAGGGAGATCTCGAGCTTCTCCTTGTCGATGTCGAGCACCACGACCTCGACCTCGTCTCCCACCTGCACGCACTCGCTGGGGTGGTTGATGCGTCGGGTCCAGGACATCTCGGAGATGTGCACGAGACCTTCGATGCCCTCTTCGATGCGGACGAAGGCGCCGTAGGTCATGAGGTTGACCACGGAGCCCTTCACGCGGCAGCCGATCGGGTACTTACCCTCGATCTCCTCCCACGGCGACACCTCGAGCTGCTTGAGTCCGAGGGCGATCTTCTCCTTCTCGCGATCGATGTTGAGGATCTTGACTTCCATCTCCTGGCCGATTCGCACGACCTCGGAGGGATGGTTGACCCGGCCCCAGCTCATGTCGGTGATGTGCAGGAGTCCGTCGATGCCGCCGAGGTCGATGAACGCACCGAACTCCGCGATGTTCGTGACGGTTCCGCGGACCACGTCGCCCTCGTTGATGGACCCGAGCAGGGTGCGCTTGGCTTCCTCGCGCTCCTCTTCGACGAGCTTGCGACGGCTGATGACGATGTTCCGTCGTTCCTCGTCGATCTTGAGGATGACCGCTCGGACGTTTCGTCCGATGAACTCGCCGATGTCGCTCGGGCGGCGGATGTCGACCTGGCTGGCGGGCAGGAAGACGGGGACGCCGATGTCGATCAGCAGGCCACCCTTGATCTTTCGCATGCACTTGCCTTCGACGACGTCGCCTTCGGCGCGGGTCCGGAGCACCTGCTCCCAGCCCCGGATGCGATCGGCCTTCCGCTTCGAGAGAACGACCGAGCCGCTCTCGTCTTCGGTGCTCTCGAGGAGGACCTCGACTTCGTCGCCGGACTGGAGGTTCGCGGCGCCGTCGTCGAACTCGGTCTTGGGCACGAGGCCTTCGCTCTTGAGACCGACGTCGATCACGACGAAGTCACCGGCGAAGCCCACGACCTTGCCGGCGAGGATCTTGCCGGCGGAGAAGCTGTCCATGTCCTCGCCGAGCAGCGAGTCCATGTCGCCTTCGGCGACGTCGTCGCCGAAGGCGGAGCGAAGGAGCGATTCGGCCTCGAGATCTTCGATCCCGAGGTCTTCGATAAGGTTGTAGTCGACCATGTGGTTTCTGGGAGGGTTCCGGACGCGAGCCGTCGCGAGGACGTTCGGGTCGAACCGGGGACGAGTGCGGATGCGGGGTCGACACGCGTCGACGAAAACCGCTCGTCCGGCAAGGGTCCCTGCCGACCGGACGAATCGAAAAGTATAGGGGCCAGGGGCCGTCGACAAAAGTCGGGACCGGCCAGATACCATCGGACGCGTGACCACCTCGACGTCGAGTGAATCCCGGATTTCGAAGCGTTGGCGGGCTTTCGGCCCCGGTCTGCTCTTCGCCGGTGCCGCCGTCGGCGTCTCGCACGTCGTCCAGAGCACCCGTGGCGGTGCTGAAATGGGTACGGCGGCCGTTCTGGTGGTCGTGATCGGCTGTCTGGTGAAATGGCCTTCGTTTCGATTCGGGGCCCATTACGCGGCGGTCACGGGGCGATCGCTGCTTCACGGATATCGCCTTCAAGGGCGATGGGTGCTGGTCGCCTTCGCCCTCCTGACCGCTTCGATTCTCTTCACGACGCTCGCGGCGGTGACGGTGGTGACCGCAGGACTGCTCCTCAGTCTCGCCCCGCCGATCGAGGGCGTGCTCGGTTCGGTCGGCATCGGGTCGGATGCCGGCCAAGCGGCCGCGGTCTCCGCGGTGCTGCTGGCGATCACGGCGGTCCTGCTCGCATCGGGTGGGTATCGCCTTCTCGAAGGCCTGATGAAGTTCGTCATGCCGGTCCTGGTGGTGGCGACCCTGGTGGTCACGGCGATGGCGATTCGGGGACTCGGCGGTTCAACGCTCACCTTCCTGCCTCCGGTCGACGATCCCGCCAGTCGGACCATGATGGCGGCGATGGTGGGCTGGATGCCGGCGCCGATCGACATCGCGGTGTGGAGTTCGCTCTGGACGATCGCCCGAGCGGGCGGTCGTTCGATGGAACGACGTCGCGTGCTCGAGGACTTCGACGCCGGCTTCATCTCGACGCTCGTGCTCGCGATCCTCTTCGTCCTGCTCGGTGCCTCGGTGATGCGCGAGTCGGGAATCGACTTTCGCGGTTCATCGGTCGGCTTCAGCAATCAGGTCATCGATCTCTACACGACGAATCTCGGTGACTGGTCGCGTCCCCTGATCGCCTCGGTGATCTTCGTGGCGATGCTCTCGACGACCGTGACCGTCGCGGATGGATTTCCCCGGACGGTGGCTGCGTTGTTCCGGGCGTTCGGTGAAACGCCGCGTCCCTCGGACGGCGTCTCCGACGTGACGTCCGGCGCGACGCGTTGCGAAGGCAGTCCCGCCGTGTACTGGGCCGTCTTCATCGTCGGGGCGATCGGCGCCGTCGCGATCCTCACGTTCGGCCTCGCTCGAAAGGATGGGATCACCTTCACCGGGCTCGTCGACTTCGTGACCGTGACGTCCTTCATCGCGGCCCCGGCACTCGCCTGGTTCAACCACCGAAGCGTGTTCCGATCCATCCCCCGGGTCGAGGATCGCCCTTCGAGGCTCTGGTACGCCTGGTCGTGGTTCGGGATCTCGGTGCTCGGGATCTTCGCGACCGCCTACGTGGTGGAGCGTGTGGCGGGCTAGCCGGCGGGCGGGGCCGCCGTCTTGTACTTCGCTCGCAGCACCAGGAAACCCATCGCCCCCGCGATGTTGAGTCCGAGGGTCACTGCATAGATCATGCCGGGGTGACCGCGGGCCGCGAGCGCCGTGAAGATGGCGACCCCGAGAAACGGTGCGATCAGTCCTCGGAGGCCGGTCAGCATGACGTGCACGCTCATGTACTGGCTGTCTCGGTGGGGCGGTGCGAAGTGCTGGTGTCCGAGGTTCCAGGCGAGCATGCCCCCCCCGAAGCCGATGCCGAGGAGGGCGGACGCCACGAAGAGCAGGGGGAGGAGGTGATACTCGGTGGCGACGAGGAAGACGGCACTCGCCAGCACGAACGACCACGAATGGATGGCGCGGAACGAGATCACGTGCATCCGGTCGAGCAGTCGCGCCCAGATCGGGATCGCGAACGGCATGACGACCAGTGGCACGACCGTGGTGATGAGGATGCCGGTCTGGTAGGAGGTTTCGAATTCATCCTCGAGGATGATCACCAGCGTCGGGGAGATCATCAGGTTGCCGGTCCCGAAGAGCATCATGCAGGCCATGTAGCCCGCGTATCGATGATCCTCGCCGAGCACCCGAAGCACCGAGAGCGGATTGACCGCCGGACGTTCGGACCGGTGTCCCTGACGTTCGGCCCGGGCCAGTCGGCTCTGTCCGCGGAGCCGGACGCCGCCGTAGACGATCGCGCCGACCACGCCGAACGTCGCGAGGATCGGAAAGAGGAACCGGATCGATTCGACGCTCTGGTCGAGGCTCCAGCCGATGATGAATCCGCCGGCGGCCATGACGAGGACCTGCACGGTGGCGAGCCGGCCGGTGATGCGGGTTCGATTCGCGTCGGGATAGTTCGCCCGCCAGACCGAGGTCCGGATCGTGACCACGGCGCTCCAGAAGATCCAGCCGAGGATGACCAGGCCGACGAGCATCCACGCCCCGAACGCGGTGCGCGGGATGAACGCCATGCAGGCCACGCAGCCACTGGTCGCAAGCATGAGCCCCGACAGGAAGGGGACCTTGCGGCGCCCGTTCGCCGCGGTCGCCCAGGCGCCACTGGTGAGGTTCCCGATCGCGGTGGCGGCGGCGATCGCGGCGACCGCGAGGTCGAGGCCGGCCTCCGGAAGGCCGGGGATCCCGGCGAAGGTCTTCTTGAGGACCACGCCCATCGCCCCGCCCTGGATGCCGCCGAGCATGATGGGCAGGAACGCCCACGCCACGAGTTCCCGGCCGTAGTTCCGGCGGAGCATGGGCGGCAGCGTTCGGGGGTGGAAGGTCGACACGACCATCACGACGAGCCGGATCGGAAATGTCGCGAGGCGGTGGAAAGGCACGAAGGGGTTTCGTTTTCGAACGAAAGGGGAGTCGGAAAAAAGAACACGGGGTCCCGAGTACGGGACCCCGTGGGGTGGATCAGGCTTGCAGGGGCGTCAATCCCTCGAGTTGGTGGTCAAGCTCACTGACTGGGCTGGCCACTCGTCGCGATGATGTCGTACGGGCTGAGGCGGCTCGGTCGGTCGAAGAGCCAGATCCGGCCGAGATCACCCCAGAACATGCGGAGATTCTGGTTTCCCACGACCGCCATGTTCAACTCGACGTCGACGTCTCGTTCGGTGAGACCGACGATGTGCGGGGTGAGGTCACCCTTGATGGCGTTGAAGCTGACGTCGTCGGGGCTGGTGCAGCCACCAAGACCGACGGAGGCCACGGCGAGGAGAAGGCAGCTGGAACGGAACGCGGCGCGGGTGGTCATGTCTATGGATCCTCAAGAAACCGGGTTGGGATCGAAGGCGATCCTCGAATGGTGAATGTTGACAGCATCTCGCCGGGGTGTCAAACCGTCGGAGAGACCTCCGAGCCCGGTCTCCTTGCGGTTTCGGTGGATTGTTCGACCGTACGGGAAACTGGGGGTAGAGTTCGGGGAAGGACGCCGGGCGACCCCTGACGGGCCGTGCCGGAACCCCCTGTCTCGAACCGTTGCGAACCCCACGGGGTCGTACGACTTGCGACGATGGCCAAGCCTCACGGGCGTCACGATTCGTGGCGTCTGGAGTGGAAGGTCGGGATCGATGAGCGGCGAACCCACCTTAAACGCGGGGTTTGAGCTACGGGTTCCGGTCCAGTCGGGCAACGCCTCGGCCTGCCGATCGAACGGTAGCGGACCCGCCGGGGGTCGCGCCGGCGTCCTGCCTTTGGCGTGAAAACGCTCCGATCACCCCTCGGGGAGTGCCCGATAGGTCGCCAGGACCTCCTCGAGCGACTCGGGCACCACCCGAAGGCCGCCGATCGACGTCATGAAGTTCACATCCCCGTTCCAGCGTGGAACGACGTGGGCATGGAGATGGGCGGGCAGACCCGCACCCGCAGCATCCCCTTGATTGACGCCCATGTTGACGCCATGGGGGTTGAAAGCCCGTTCCACCAGGTCGACGGCGTGATCGACGAGCCCCCAGAACGCCACCCGCTCCTCGGGCGTGTGGTCGAGCAGCCGCGGTTTCGCGACCCCGAGGGCGATCAGCAGGTGGCCGTTGGAATACGGAAACCGGTTGAGCAGGATGAGGCCCCGGTCGGTTCGATGCACCACCAGCATCTCGTCGTCGCGGTCCGGCGCCGCCCACGCCGCCGCGATGAAATCGGACAGGACCGGTTCCCCCTCGGGAATCTCGTCTCGACGTCGTTCGAGATCCCGAAGGTACGCCATTCGCCAGGGGGCCCAGAGGTCCTGATGCATCGGACTTCGCCTTTCGTCGGGGTTTCGGATCGGGGTTTCGGATCGGCTTTGGAGTCGGCCGGGGTCGATGGCGACCGCTCGGAGGCATCGCATTGTGCCGGATCGCTTTCGTCGATGCGGCGGAGGTTCATAGAATGTCGGTGTGATCCCCGAACATCCGACCAAGATCCTCGTCGCGATGAGCGGCGGCGTCGACTCCTCGGTCGCCGCCGCCCTGCTGCGGTCGGCGGGTCACGACGTGGTCGGGGTCTTCATGCGACTGGGCTCGCCCGGCGACGCCCTCGAGGAGCTGATCCCCGGCGAGACCTGCGACACCTCCAAGGTCCGGATCGGCAAGCAGGGCTGCTGCTCGGTCGGCGACGCCGAAGACGCCCGACTCGTCGCCGCGAAGCTCGACGTCCCCTTCTACGTGGTCAACTTCAAGAAGGAATTCGGACGGATCATCGATCACTTCGTCGCGGAGTACGACGCCGGTCGGACACCGAATCCCTGCGTCCGCTGCAACGACTGGCTCAAGTTCGGAAGACTGCACGAATACGCCGCCCAGATCGGGGCGACCCGTGTCGCGAGCGGCCACTACGCGCAGGTCGAGGTCGCGGGCGAGGGTGGTGGTCACCGTCTGCTTCGCGGCGTCGACCACGGCAAGGACCAGTCGTACGTGCTCTTCGGCACGCCCGCGGACCGACTCGGCGAGATGGTGCTGCCGGTCGGGGGACTGCCGAAGTCGCGGGTTCGTGAACTGGCGGAGGAGTTCGATCTTCCGGTATTCGACAAGCCGGACTCCCAGGAGATCTGCTTCGTGCCCAACGACGACTACGCGGGGCTCGTCGCCCGGAAGTCGTCCGCCGGCGTGACGCCGGGGGCGATCGTGGACGGCGAGGGCGAGACCATCGGCGAACATCCCGGGCATCAGCACTTCACGATCGGACAACGACGGAAGATCGGCATGGCCTTCGGGCGGCCGATCTACGTGGTCGCGAAGGATCCCGTCGCCAACACCATCACGGTGGGAGATCGGGCGGCGCTGCTTTCCAGCGGCTGTCTCGCGAGCCAGACCAACTGGCTGGTCGAGCCGCCGACCGAGCCGCGGAATTGCACCGCGCGGATCCGATACAACGCCGAGCCCGTCCACGCGACCGCGCAGGTGCGGGGTGACGATCGACTCGAGGTCCGCTTCGAGGATCGGCAGTCTTCGGTCGCGCCCGGTCAGGCGGTGGTCTGTTACGACGGCGAGCTGGTCCTCGGCGGTGGCTGGATCGACGCCCCGATCGCCTGACCCTGATCCAGGGGACGCGGTCCGTGGAATGGCTCGGGATCAGACCACGTCGAGTTCGGGAAGCGGAAAGATACACGTCCGCCTCGGTCGCGGAACTCGGTTTCTCGCGGCAGGATCTCTTCCCGGAAGTGCCAGGGCAGGACCAGGTAGTGCGTCGGATCGAGGGCCCGGGCCTCCTCGTCGCTGACGATCGGGATGCCGGTCCCCGGCGTCCGACAGCCGTACTTGTTGGGATTGACTTCGCCGATCGCCGGCATGAGCTCCGGGCCGATTCCCGCATATTGAAGCAGGACGTTTCCCTTCGTCGACGCGCCGTAGCCGACGACCCGGTCCCCCTTCGCCCGGAGGTCCTCGAGCATCTCGACGAGTGCACCGCAGCCGCGTCTGACTCGTTCACCGAGTTCGAGCAGCGGCGTCGACGTCTCGAAGCCCGCGTCGCGTTCATCCCGAAGGCCCTTCGCGATTCGATCGACCTGGTCGTCGCTCGACGCCGTCGTGGATTCCGCGTGCGTGGCCTCGAAATGGAAGCTCCCGCCGTTCACGTCGTTGAACCCCACGTCGACGAGTCGGAGGCGGCGCTGGGATGGGAACCGTCGGTGGGAATCGCCGAGGGGATCAGAAAGACCTACGAGTGGGTCCGCGACCAGATCGACTCGTCGTCCGCCCGCGCCTGATCCGGCTCGACGACGGATGCGGGCGGATCCACCGTGGTCCCCCGATCGGCGGGGAACGGCCAGCCCGCGAAGAGCATCACGGTGTAGAGCACGAACGAGGCGGTGAGCAGGCAGCCTTCGAAGCGACTGATCCGGTGACCGGAGAAGAGGATCGGGACCGTGGCGATCGCCACCAGGATCATCACCGGCAGGTCGAACTGGAACACTTCGATCGGAATCTCGATCGGGGTGACGATGGCGGTGATCCCCAGGATCCCGAGGATGTTGAAGATGCAGGAGCCGAGGATGTTGCCGACCCCGAGATCGGTCTTCCCCCGGGCGACCGCGATCAGGCTGGTGGCGAGTTCCGGCGCGCTGGTGCCCCCGGCGACGATCGTGAGGCCGATGACCACTTCCGAGACTCCGAGCCCGCGGGCGACCTCCGTCGCGGACGACACGAGACGATCCGCGCCGAGCACCAGCAGGATCAGGCCTGCGCTCATCACCAGGAGGTCGATCAGCATCGACATCCCGCCTCGGCCGGGTACCGTCGGGATCGACTCGTCTTCGGCCGGATGACCACCGTCCCGACGACTCGAGGTGAACGACCACCACAGAAAAGCGAGCAGCCCCGCGGTCATCGTGGCGCCGAACAGCCGTCCGACGGTTCGATGAGTTGCGAGCGCCGCGAGCGGAACGAAGCTCACCGCGATCATGACGACGGTCTCGCGGCGGATGATGCCGCGATCGACGGGGATCGGGGCGATGATCGCGGTCATGCCCAGCACCAGGGCGATGTTCATGATGTTCGAGCCGATCACGTTCCCGACCGCGATCTCAGGGTGACCGGTGGTCGCGGAGGCGATGGAGGCGGCGAGCTCCGGCGCGCTGGTGCCGAAGCCGACGACCGTGACCCCGATCACGAAGTGCGACACGCCGAACCGGAGGGCGAGTCTTCCGGCGCCGCGGACGAGCAGTTCCGCCCCCGCGACGAGGACGCCGATCGAGAGTAGTAGGAGGAGGAGATTGGCTGCCATGAGTGTCGGGATTGTACGGCCTCGAGCTTGCCGGTCCGCCGGACGTGGATTCACCGATCACCATCTCCGACACCCGGAAAGGGCCTCGGATTCCGCCGGCGCGGTTTCTCCTATCATGCGGCCCCGCGGGAGACGATCCCCGATCCCCCCGATCTCAAGAAACCGTCCCGGAAGCGAACCGAAGATGACGTCAATCCACGAACTGCTCGGCGCCGAAGCCGACGATCTGCTCAACCATTCCGCCAAGGTCTCCAAGGACCTGCTGCACCTTCCCGGTCCCGACTTCGTCGACCGGATCTGGTCCACCAGCGATCGGAACCCGCAGGTGATGCGGAACATCCAGTCGATCTACGACCACGGCCGGCTCGGCGGGACCGGATACGTGTCGATCCTTCCGGTCGATCAGGGCATCGAACATGCCGCGGGTGCGAGCTTCGCGAAGAACCCCATCTACTTCGACGGCGAGAAGATCGTCGAGCTCGCCATCGAAGGCGGTTGCAACGCGGTCGCGACCACCTTCGGCGTGCTGGGCAGCGTGAGCCGGAAGTACGCCCACCGGATCCCCTTCATCGTGAAGCTGAACCACAACGAGCTGCTGACCTACCCGAACCACTTCAGCCAGATCATGTTCGGATCCGTCGACGAGGCCTGGGAACTCGGCGCTGCGGCGGTCGGTGCGACGATCTACTTCGGCTCCGAGGATTCGGATCGGCAGATCATCGAGGTCTCCGAGGCGTTCCATCGCGCCCACGAGCTCGGCATGGCGACGATCCTGTGGTGCTACCTCCGCAACGACGCCTTCAAGAAGGACGGCAAGGACTACCACGTCTCGTCCGACCTGACGGCGCAGGCGAACCACCTCGGGGTGACCATCGAGGCCGACATCATCAAGCAGAAGCAGCCGGAACTGAACGGCGGCTACGAGATGCTCAACATGGGCGACTCGAGCTACGGCAAGTTCGACGACCGCATCTACACCGAACTCTGCACCGATCATCCGATCGACCTCACCCGATACCAGGTCCTCAACTGCTACTGCGGTCGGGCCGGGCTCATCAATTCCGGCGGCGGCAGCGGTGAGAACGACTTCGGGCAGGCGGTCCGCACCGCGGTCATCAACAAGCGGGCCGGCGGCATGGGCATGATCTCGGGCCGAAAGGCCTTCCAGCGGCCGATGGCCGAGGGAATCGAACTGCTGAACAAGATCCAGGACGTCTACCTCGACGACTCGATCACCATCGCCTGATGGTCGTTTGATCATCTCGCGTGATCGGCTCGCCGGATCATCGACGAGTCTCACCGATCACCACCGACCATGCGTCGCCGCGGACCGGCCCCTTCGGGTCGCTCCGCGGCGGTTTTCGTTCGGTGAATCGCGATCAGTCCCGGCGTCGACGGAGTTCGATCTCCGCCCACGCCCACCAGGCGTCCCAGGTGTGATCGCGGCGGACGCGTTCGCGACCGGCGTCGGCGATCGCGCGTCGTCGGTCGACCGACTCGATCGCCTCGCCGACGACGCCCGGAAGGTCATCGATCCCCTCGAAGGCGAGAACTTCGACGCCGACCTCGAACGCCTGCCGAAGCGCGGGCCGGTCGTCGGTCACCAGCACCCCGGCCGCGGCGGGCACCTCGAAGGTACGCATGTTGAGTCCGCCGGGGGCGGCGAAGGAATTCACGTTGACGACGACGGCCGCCCGGTGGAACGCGGCGGCTTGTTCATCACCCGCCGGCAGCCATCCCCGCCAGCGACCTTCCGCCGCGGTGCCGGCGATCGCCTGTTCCCACGCGGCTTCGCCGTGGATGCGGACGTCGAAGCCGGCCGCAGAAAGCGCCACCGCGGTTCGAATCCGTCGTCTTCGGGTCGCTTCGTAGCCGAGGGCGATTCGGATCCGGGACCGGAACGCGTCATCTCCATCGAGACCGGTGGACGCGATCATCTCCTCGACGCCGGCGGTCGGCGTTTCGATCCAGGATTCCGCGGCGTTCGCGAGGAGGCGCCGCACGTCGTCGGGCAGCGCCGGGGCGACGGCGTCGATGCCGGGGATGTTGCCGACGACGAGGACGGTTCGACTCATCGAACCCCCGGCCGTCCGGACCGCGTCCTCGTCCACGGAAGGCGGATCCACCAGGTCCGCGGCGAGGGGTCGGACCACCGCATCGCAATCGAGCGGTTCGTAGCAGGCGGCGAATTCCGGGGTGGCCGCGACGACGAGATCCCGTCGGGTCCAGTCGAAGGTCTCGAAGGGGAGAAGCCGGGGATTCGAACTCGCGACCACCAGCGCGGGGAGATCGTAACGCCAGGGAATCGTCGACCGGCTCGGACGGAGGAAGGAAAGCAGCAGGTCGGGATCGGCGTCGAGGGCGAATCGGGCGTCCTCGGTCGCGGCGAACGGGTCCCCGCGGATGTCGCTCGCTCGAATCCGGACGTCGTGCCCGGCGCGTCGCGCCGCCGCCCCGATCGACGTGGCGAGATGTCGCAGGGCGGTCGAGCCCGCATCGACGATTCCGGCGATCCGCCAGGCGTCGTCGGACGGCGGATCGGTGGCCGCCGTCGAACGGCGTTCGGACTGTCGCGAGGCTTCGAGGAGGAACCGGGTGTTGTGGACACGGCCGATCTCGAGCACGTCCTCGCGGAGCGACTCGAACCGGACGGCGTCACCGGGCAGCAGCCCGACCCCGGTCACGATCGGCCGCAGGGGATCGACGACGTCCGGCAGGGCGTTTCGAATCGCATCGTCGATCGGATCGCCGTCGGCGAAGCGGATGCGTGGATCGGCGAGGATCGCGGACCAGTCGTGACTGGAGAAGGCGCCGGCCAGCAGCCTTCGATCGGGTTCGACGACGACCACGATGGTGTCGGTTCGTTCCCGATCCATCGCCTGCCGCAGGATCTCGACCACCGTGCCGTCTCCGGCGCCGAGCACGAACAGTGGGAGCGGCCGCGGGCCTTCGCGGGGCAGCGTGATCGAGGGGGGGACGGGGGATTTCCGCGGGGGCGTCCCGGCGAACTCGTCGACGTCCCGGAGNCGACCGGCGAGCTCGGGTCGATGCTTCGACAACGCCGGTGGGAGGCCTCCGCGGCGTCGCGTTTCGTTCCCGTCGCTCATGTGGTCGAGCGTACCCCATTCACGGCGAGCATGGCCTGCGTCATCGGGAGATCGCGTGGGCGATCACTGGCACTTGCGCTTGTTCTTGCTGCTCGCGGCAAGGAGCTGCTCGCCCTCATCGGCGGTCATGGTGCCCTCCGCCACGTAGGCGGCGACCTCCTGCCTCGTGCGTTCGCGGCTTCGAGTCTTGAGGATGTTCTGGATCACGCCCGCGATCACCGAGACGATGGCCGTGAGGAAGGCCCTCCCGAAGATGAGGATCAACGCGAGTTTGGACGAACTCAAGTGGTGGACCTGTTCGGCGATCCCGGGGGGAGAGACGCTGGCGGCTTGGGCGACAAGGATCTGGCTCATGGATTACGGTCTTCCGGATCGAAGGGGATCGTTCGAGGTGTGACGAGGGGCACATCTTTGTCTTGGAAATCGATCTCCTGGATTTCAACCGTCTGCTTAGTTTCGTGCGAGGCGGACCGAGGCCTCCCGGCCGCGGCTCTTGCGACGCTCCCGTTCCGCCTCGAGCCGGCGTCGGGCCTGCTCGTCCTCGGCGAAGTCCTCGCCGAACCGGACCAGCCGGAGGCTGTTCAGAATGACGAAGAGGTACGCGACCGCCTGGTAGAAGGGGGTCAGCCAGATGTTGATGTTGCCGGTCGCCGCGAGGGCGAGACCGACCACCGCGAGGAGCAGGCTGACCGCGATGTTCTGGGTGATGATGCCCTTCGTGCGGCGGGCGATCTCCAGCAGGAACGGCACGTGTCGGAGATCGTCGTGCATCAGGGCCACGCCGGCCGAGTTGGTCGCGATGTCCGAACCGGACAGTCCCATCGCCACGCCGACGTCGGCGCTGGCGAGGATCGGGCCGTCGTTGATGCCGTCACCGACCACCAGCGTCCGGTGGCCGTTCGCGATCAGGTGCTTGAGCTCCGCGTGCTTCTCTTCAGGCAGGCACTCGGCCTCCACGGAGTCGACGCCGACGGACTGGCCGACCCGCTTGGCGACGTCCAGCCGGTCGCCGGTGAAGATGCAGATCCGGCGGACGCCGAGTTTCCGGAGGTGTTCGATCACGTCGCCGGCGTTTCGACGAAGTTTGTCTTCGAGGCCCACGGCACCGAGGTACCGATCACCGAGCATCACGTGCACGCTCGACATGCCGGCGATCTTCGCCTCGACGTTCGCCACCTCGGTGTCGATGCCCGGCGCGAGTTCTCGCAGCCAGGCCCCGCGTCCGGCGCTGATCACCCCGTCGTCCCGGGTGGCGCGGACGCCCCGGCCGGGTACTTCGGTGTATTCGCTGATCGACGCGGCGGTGATCCGCGCCTTCTCGGCGGTGTCGAGGATCGATCGTGCAAGCGGGTGGTTCGAACTCTGTTCGGCGTCGGCCGCGGCCTGCAGGAGCGTCGCACCATCCACCCCGTCGGCCGGGGCGAGGCGACTCACCGCGAACCGGCCGGTGGTGAGGGTGCCGGTCTTGTCCATGACCACGGTGTCGACGTTGGCGGCGCTCTCGAGCGTCCGCGTCTGTTTGATCATGATTCCGAGTCGGGCCGCGCTCGCGAACGCCGCGACCATGGCCGTCGGATACGCGATCAGCAGAGCGCCCGGACAGGTCACCACCAGGACGGTGATGGCCCGGATCGCCGCTTCGTCGCGGTCGGGGCTTCGGACCGTGAAGAACCAGACCAGGGCGGAGACCATGATCACCACCGGGACGTAGAACCCCGCGAGGCGTTCGATGATCTCCTGCCGGTCGCTGCGGGCGCTTTCCGCCTCCCGGATCAGGGACTCGACCTTGCCGATCGTCGTCTCGTCGGCCACGGCGGTGACTTCGACGTCGATCTGTCCGGTGAGATTGGTGGTACCCGCGTAGACGTCGGTGCCGGCGGCCGCTTCGATCGGGACCGCTTCGCCGGTGAGCGACGCTTGATTGATCGAACTCGATCCGTTCGAGATTCGTCCGTCGACCGGGAGGTTCTCGCCCGGGCGGACCCGCACGATGTCGCCGATCGCGAGATTCGCGAGTTTGACCTCGGACTCGTCGCCCTCCGCATCGAGGCGTCGGGCGACGTCCGGCGTGAGCTCGACGAGTTCGCGGATCGCACGCTGGGCGCCCCAGGCGGTTCGGCTCAGCACCAGCTTCGAGAGCCAGAGGAAGAGCGCCAGGAAGCCGGCGGTGCGGAGGTCGTTCACCGCGATCGCCGCGATGACCGCGAGGGTGGCCAGGGCGTCGCTGGACGGTTCGCCGCGCTTCATTTCGCGAATCGCCCCACGCAGGAGCGGGATGAGCAGGAGGATCGCACCGATGGCGGCCGGGATGTCGGAGACCGCGGCGCTGGCACCGAACAGGCGCGCGATGCCGCTCACCAGCAGGAGCATCCCACCGAGCAGGGCGATGAAGAGCTGCCGTTCGAGTCGGCGTCCTCCCTGGTCGGAGGCTTCGTTCTGGGGTTCGGGGGAGAAGGCCGGCGTCGGCGCGGTCATCTGGCTCATGGTTACTCCGAGACCTGGATCGGTCGTGCGACGTCCGGAACGGCGGAGAGAGATGGACCGTGGACCGGCCGATCCGCCTTCCGAACGACTCCGCATTGTATCCGGCTTCTCGCCTACGTTGGTTCCGCGGGTCCGGTTCGAGCGGTCTCGAATCCGAATGGGTGGTCTCGATGCTCCGGATCGGCCTCTCCCGTAGACTTCGACGCATGAGCACCGACGAAGTCATCGTCGCCGGCGACGGCCAGATGGGCCTCGTGATGGCGGCCGCCGCGATCGAGGCCGGCGCCCCTCGGGTCCGGGTCTGGGGGCCGTTCGAGGCCTCGGTGGAAGCCCTGCGGAAGACTCGGGAGAGTCCCCGACTTCCCGGCTGGCGAATCCCGGATGCCGTCGAGTTCGAGCATGATCCCGGCATCTTCGCGGAAGGTCGGGTGCTGGTGAATGCGATTCCGACCCAGTTCATCCGGCCGGTCTGGAGTCGGATCAGCCCTCATGTCGTCCCGGATTCCGTCGTCGTCTCGACCGCGAAGGGGCTCGAGATCGGCAGTGGCCTCCGTCCGAGCCGGATCCTGAACGAGCTGCTGGCCGACGCGCGGATCTGCGCGCTGAGCGGCCCGACGATCGCCACCGAACTGTCTCGTCGACTCCCGGCCTTGATGGTGGCGGCATCACCATCGTCGACCGCGGCGGAGGCCACGCACCGGGTGTTCGGCACCCCCTGGCTTCGAATCTATGAAAGCGACGACCTGATCGGAGTCGAGCTCTCGGGAGCGCTGAAGAACGTCATCGCCCTGGCCGCGGGAATCTGCGACGGTCTCGAACTGGGCATCAATGCGAAGAGCGCCCTGCTGGCTCGAGGCCTCGCGGAGATGGCCCGTTTCGGGACCGCCGCGGGCGCGGATCCAACGACCTTCTTCGGCATCGCCGGGGTCGGGGACCTCGCCACGACCTGTTTCAGCAAGGAAGGTCGCAATCGCGCCTGCGGGGAGGCGATCGCCCGAGGGGCGGCCCTCGAGGCGTACCTGGAGGAGCAGCAGTGCGTGGTGGAAGGGGTGCCCACGGTCGAGAGCGTCCTGGAACGGGCCCGGGCTCATGATCTCGAGATGCCGATCACCACCGCGGTCGAGGGAATCTTCTTCAAGGGACTTGCGCCCGAGGAGGCCATTCACGGTCTCATGACGCGACCTTCGGCCGCCGAGGGGTTCGGCGGTCTCTCGTGATCGAAGGGCGTGCGCCGAGGGCTCGGCGAACGGTCATTCGTCGTCTTCGAAGCCTCGTTCGATCAGTTCCGCGATCGCGGCGAGTGCGGCGGCCGCGTCGTCGCCCTCCGCGGTGATCTTCAGCACCGTCCCCGAGGTTCCCGCCAGCATCAGGAGTTGCATGATCGACTTGCCGTCGACCGCGTCACCCGCGTCCGCGCGGGCGATTTCGATCGTCGACGAGAACGTCGACGCCCGCTCTGCGAGGAGCATGGCGGGTCGGGCGTGCAGCCCGAGTCGGTTCGAGATGGTGACCTTCCGGCTCGGCATGATGGGTGGTGCTCAGCCGACCGCGTTTCCGGAATCGGCTTCGTCGAGAAGGGTCAGGATCTCCTCCACGCTGGTGGCCTGACGGAGGAAGCGACGGAACTGATCGCGACTCAGGTTTCCGAAGATCGCCTCCATGGCGTCGATGTGCTCCTCGGGCCGCTCCTCCGGACTGATCAGCAGGAAGATCGAGTGCACGGGCTGCTTGTCGAGGGCGTTGAAGTCGACGCCCTCCTCACTGATGCCGATGGCGACGGTCAGTTTCTCGAGCCCGGGGGCCTTCACGTGGGGCACCGCCACGCCGTGGCCGAAGCCGGTCGATCCCTTCCGTTCCCGCTTGAGCGCCTCCTTCAGATAGAGGTCACGCTGCTCCGCGGCGATCGCGTCACAGGCGACGAGGCCGTCGAGCAGTTCCTCGAGGACGTCCTTCGCCTTGGTGGCGGTGATCGAAGTGAAGATGGCCTTGTCGACCACGATGTCACGAAGCTTCATGTCTGGTTCCGGGAAACGGGCTACTTGTGGCGCTGGAGCTTCTCTTTCCAGTCGTGCAATTGACGCTCGACCTTGTCGATCGCCTGATCGATTCCGGCATACAGGTCCTCGTGGCCGGCCCGACCCACGAAGATCGAGTGGTGGGGGACGTCGATCTTCACCTCGACGTCGTACTGGATCTTCGCCTTGTCGAGGACGATCTCGATGGCCTGGAGGTGTTCCCGATACTTCTCGAGGTGGGCACATCGCTTGATGGCGTACTGCTCGATCGCATCGGTGAGCTCGACGTGCCGCCCGGTGACGATGATCTGCATGGTCAGGACTCCTTGGAATCGTCCCGCGTCGAATCACGGGGTGGCGTGCGGGGCTGCTGAAGAATACGCGGCCCGGGGTCGTCGGGTGGGCCTTCCGCCGCATCTCGGTCGGGAATCGATTCCCGGGGAGGCACCAGGACGCCGCCCGAGATCGTGAATCGAAGGGCTTCGTCGATGCTGATCGGAAGTTCGTGGACCTCGTCGTGGGGCACGGTGATCGTGTATCCGGTGAACGGGGTCGGTGAACTGGGGATGAAGATGGTGAGGGACTCGCCGGATTCCTCCTCGATGCTCCGCATCGAACTTCCCGTCACCAGTCCCACCGCCCAGATCCCGCGTCGCGGGTACTCGACCGCCACGACCCGGTTGAATTTGATCGGCTTGTCATCGGAGAACAGGAAGTCGACGACCTGCTTCACGTACGGGTAGACCTGCTTGAAGATCGGAACGCTGGTGATGATGCGTTCCAGGCGCCGTTGCACCCGGCGGCCCAGGAACCCGCCCAGCAGGCGGCCGGCGAAGTAGACGCTGAGCACCGCGACGAGGATCCCGATCCAGTCGAGGGCCAGCGCGTGTTCGTTCCACCAGGCACGCACTTCGCGACGGGTGAGTTCCCGCCGGACCGTGGCGGGATCGGTGTCGACGCCCTTTTCGTTCGCTCTCGCCTCGATCTCCCCGGCGATCTCGGCCTCGTCGGGCACGAACCGCTCGCCGACCGCGGGCCAGCGATCCGCGGTCTCCGCGATGCCGGCACGGATCCCCGAATTGATCGGCTGGGCGATCGCGGAATCGACGAACTGATAGGCCTTGACCAGGATCCAGAGCGTCAGGACCGATGGAAGCAGCACCGCGAGCCCGCGTCCGAAGAAGCGTTTGAAGTCGGCGCGGAAGGTCTTGGGGGAGGCATCTGGCATGTGGTCGGCGTCAGTCTAACCGGGCGGATTCTCGGTGGTCCGGATCCGGCCCCGGTCGTCGAACGCCGTGGTCGCGTTCACGAACCCCGCAGGGCTTCCAGTCGCACCGAGATGACCAGTCGCTGGTTCCTTCTTCGGATCTCCACGCGGATCGTTTCGCCGATGTCGCGGGAGGCGATCGCGAGCATCAGCTCCCCCCTCGCTCGAACCGGCTGGTCGTCCACGCGGACGATCACGTCTCCGCGCCGAAGTCCGGCGCGACGGGCGTTGCGGCCGATGATCCGTTCGATCCGCACGCCGTCTCCGGCGTCGGTTCCCTGGACCCCGATCGACGCATCGCCCTGCTCGACCCGATCGTCGATCGCGCCCCGATCCAGCACCCAGGACTTCCAACGCTGCTCGACCTGCTCGACCGGAAGCCCGAAGACCGTCTCGAACGCCCGCCCGCCTCCGGGATCCCGGTCGAAGGTCTCGACGTAGGCGCGGTACCACGCTTCCAGCAGATCGACGGACGCGAGGAATTCGAAGATCGACCGGACCTGCGGATAGAACCGGGCGTTGCCGGCGAAGAAGGCGTCGGTGTCGAGTTGGAAGAGCTTCGGCCACGCGAGCGAGATGCCGGCCTGCACCTGCCGCCGGGCGATGTTGTGCCGCATGTTCGGGACGAACCGGATTCGTCCGTCGTCCGTCCAGACGTACTCCTCGTAGAGGCTCGCGAGCCCCTCCTGGACCCACATCGCATGTCGCTGTCCGAGTCGATCCATGTCGGCCCAGTGCATGCGATGAGTGAATTCGTGCCGCAGGCTCTCGCCGATGTCGCGGGTGACCAGCAGACGCTTGCCGTGGAGGTAGACCCCCGGCGTCCGGGCCGGATCGGCGACGTCGAGCATCCGCTGGAAGACCTCGCGGACGTGGTTCTCGGAAGGAACCACCACGAGGCACCAGTCCAGCGGAGGCGACTTGAAGATCCGGGTCGACATCTGCTTCGCCTGCCGCGCGATGATCTGCTGCATGTCCGCGTGGGCGCGGGCATCGAGGCCCGTCGCGAAGTGCAGGCGATGTTCCTCGTCGGTCTCGTAGTGATAGTCCTCGCCGTACCGCCGACGCCATGCGTCGAACTGCTTGTCCGCGGTGCCGCGGTCGATTCGACGTCGGGCCTCGAGGATCGCGGTGAACGTCGGATGCTCGCGGATCGAAGCGAGATCCGGATCGCGACGCATCACCTCGAAGTCGCGGAATCCGCGTTCGACGGCGACCATCAGGGCCGCGGCGGCCTCGTCGGATCTTCCCAGCAGGGCGAGTCCGCAGGCCCGGTTGTAACGCATGTGCGGCGCGTCCGGCCACGCGGCGATGTAGCGATCGACCAGGACGAGCGCGGCCTCGTGGTCGCCGCTCGCGAAGGTCCGGACGATCCGGCGTTCGAGGGCCGCGGCGTCGTCCGCGTCGTCGCCTCGAGCCAGGTTCCCGATCAGGAAGGCGGCGATCAGCGCGAAGAGTACCGCCAGCACGGGCGTGCTTCGATCGACGCTCCGGATTCGTGTCGTCGGGGATCGCATCGATTCGATGCTAGCAGCCGGATCGACGTTCACCGCGGCGTTCACGGTGAATCGGGGGCGGGAGTCGTCACCGTCCGGGTCACGCGTCCCTGCTCGATCCGGATCCGCCCTTCCGCGAGACCCCGGATCGCGGTGGGCATCGCGACGCATTCGGCCTCGAAGACCCTGGCGGCCAGCGTCGAGGTCGTGTCGTCGGGACGGACCGGGCATCGCCGCTGCAGGATCACGGCGCCGTGATCGTAGATCTCGTCGACCACGTGAACGGTGCAGCCGGTCTCCGCCTCGCCCGCGGCGAGGACCGCCGCGTGCACGCGATCGCCGTACATCCCCCGGCCACCGTGGCTCGGCAGGAGGGAGGGATGGATGTTGACGACCCGGTCCTTCCAGCGTGGCTCGACCGCGAAATGTCGGAGATAGCCGCAGAGGCAGACGAGGTCGACGCGGGCGGAAAGCAGGATCTCGTCGAGGGGGTCCGGTCCGCGATCGGTGACGATCTCCACGCCGAGGCCCGCGGCACGGCAGCGATGGACACCGGCGAGGTCCTCGCGATGGGCGATCACCGTCGCGATCTCCGCGGGGATCGCGTCGCGTTCGATCGCGGTCTTCAGGTTCAGCACCGTTCGCCCGCCTCCGGAGATCAGACAGCCGAGCCGGAGCGGCGAAGCCTCGGTCACGACGGATCTCCCTGCGAGGGCGGCGAATCGAAGGCGATCGCCCGGCCGGCGGCGTTCACGGACACCATCGCCAGCCGCGCTTCGGTGACTTTCACGAGATCGCCGGTGGCGTGTCGTTCCGCTTCCACGAGGACTTCGACGGTCACCGAGGAGCGGCCGGTCTCGACGGTCCGGGTGCGGAAGGAGACGACGTCGCCGGTGAAGACCGGTGCGAGAAAATGCACGCCGTCCATCGAGGCGGTCACCCAGCGGTGCATGCCGTGTCGACGGGCCTCGAGGTANCCCGCCTGGTCGATGCTGCTNAGGATGACGCCGCCGAACACCGTGCCCTGATGGTTGGTGTCGGCGGGCATCATCAGCGANCGAAGGGTGGTTCGAAATCGGTTCGGGTCGTCTCTGGTCATGGGTCGCCATCCTCCCCGGGTCGGTCGGTGGTCGCAAATCCANGGTCGNNCCGNCGGCACGCGTCNAGGAGNTCGATCCAGNGNCGNAGGCTGCGGATCGAGCCCGGCACGGGTTCGCCCGCGGTCTTCCACCAGTCGGGNCGGAGNCCGCGAACCAGGCTCACNCGCCAGGCGATNTCGGCCGCCCAGTCGACGGGTCGTCGCCTCGTCGAGCGGTCCGTCGGGGAGNTCGGGCGGGGTGGTCAGGCGTCGNAGCACGTCCNCATCCCCCGCGAGGATCCCGAGCATCACCGCGTCGGGATCGAGATCTCCATCGGGAAGGCGGGCGGTCCGGGCCGCGTAGTCGGCGGGGTCCGGGNCGTCGANGGACCACGCATCCATCGCTCGAAGTCCGAGCCGGGCGGTCCTGCGAACGGCGGGGCCGGCGTCCGCATCGTCGGCGGTGGCTTGAATCCCCGCAACCGTTTCCGCGTCGGTCGGGGGGCCGTCTTCGGCCGCCGCGAGCGCGGCGAGGAGGATCCCGGCGCGGCGTCGGGCCGCGTCTTCCGAGGTCGACCAGCGGCGTTGAAGATCGTTGCGGGTCGTTGGATCGAGTCCGCGATGGGCGATCAGGGCGGCGGCGTGGACCGTACCCCGGGTGTCGGCGGGGCTGGTGTCGAGAAGCCTGAGCAGGACCGCCCGGTCGCGTGGCCGGAGCCCGTCGACGGAGACGAGTCGTCCCGCGGCGATGAGTCGTCGGTCGATGCCTTCCTCGTCGTCGAGAAGCACCGCCCGGTTCACGCGTCGGACCGTCCCGGGATCCCGGAGGGCGAGGGCCAGTCGGGCGGCGTCATCCCCCGCCTCGGACCGCGATACGAGCGTGGCGCGACTTCGCGGGTCCGCCCGGGTCGCGAGCAGCCAGGCCGGGACGAGGTCCGTCGAGTCACCGGGATCAACGTCGGCGAGGATCGCCTGCATCGCCGTCGACTCGTCGTGGATCCGAAGCGGCCGACGACCGTGAAGTCCGAGGGCGAGATCGAGGGTGCGGTCGATGCGGGCGGCTCGCGTCGCATCCCCGTTCGCCCGCCAGCGTTCGATCGCCTCGAGCCGGGGGCCGGTGGGGGACTCGAGCAGGCGATCCAGCAGCCGATCGACGCCGGTGCGAGCCGTGGTGGAATTCCTGCCGGTGAGCGGGGCGAGTCCATCGGACCATCGCCGCAGGGCGTCCGGATCGGTGGCCCAATCGACCTCGAACCACGCGAGCAGCGGTGCGGGATCCCCGGCGTCGGCGGTCGACGTCGCCAGTGCGATCCGATCCGTTTCGAGTCCGGGTCGCCAGTTTCGATCGAAGAACGCCCGGCCCGCGTCCGCCTTCGCGTCCGGTCCGGCGTCCCGCACCCGATCGAGGATGCGAGCCCTTCGTTCGAGGTCGCTGCCTTCGGGAATCTCCGCCCAGCCCGATCGTCGGACGGTCGGATCCTCGGCGGTGATCGCGTCGAGCAGGGCCGATTCGCGGGCCCCGGCGAGAAGCTCCGACCGCACCACCAGCGCCACGGCGATGCCGGCGACGATCGCCACCGCGATGGTCGTGGCGCGATTCACCGGGTCGCGGACTTTCTCGCCGCCTTCGTCTTCTTCTTCACCGCCGTCTTCTTCTTCGTCGCCGTCTTCTTCGGCGAAGCCTTCTTCGGCGTCGCCTTCTTCTTGGTCACGGTTCCGACGGCCCGGTCGGTCGTCGCCGTCTTCTTCGCGGCGGCCTTCGCGACGTCGGGCTTCTTCGCCACGGCCTTCTTGCGACTTCCGGTCTTCTTCGTCTTCGCGACGGTTCTCGACGCGGTCGACTTCTTCTTCCGATTCCCGGTCGGCGCGGAGGGGCGTTCGGCCTCGGCGGCGCGGATGGCGACCCGCTCCTTCTCGAATGCCGGAAGCACGGTGCGAAGCCACCGTCCGGTGTGACTCTGATCCATGTCCGCGAGTTCCTCGGGGGTTCCGGTCGCGACGATCTCGCCGCCCCGGTCACCACCTTCCGGGCCGAGATCGAGGATCAGGTCGGCGCACTTGATCACCTCGAGGTTGTGCTCGATGACCACCAGGGTGTTCCCCGCATCGGCGAGTCGCTGGAGCACGTCGAGCAGCTTGCGAACATCGTCGAAGTGCAGGCCCGTGGTGGGTTCGTCGAGGACGTAGAGGGTGTGCCCGGTCGGCCGGCTTCCGAGTTCGCTGGCCAGCTTCACCCGCTGGGCCTCGCCGCCGGAGAGGGTCGTGCTCGCCTGTCCGAGTTTCATGTAGTCGAGGCCGACGTCGCGGATGCAGGTGAGCATCCGGTGGATCCGCGGGTGCGCCTCGAAGAACTCCACGGCGTCCTCCACGGTCAGATCCAGCACGTCGGCGATGTTCTTGCCCCGATAGCGGACTTCGAGGGTCTCCCGGTTGTAGCGGCGACCCCGGCACGCCTCGCATTCCACGAAGACGTCGGGGAGGAAGTGCATCTCGATGCGGCGAACGCCCTGACCCTGGCACTCCTCGCATCGGCCGCCCTTGACGTTGAAGCTGAACCGACCGGGCTGGTAGCCCCGGATCTTCGCCTCGTTGGTCATGCAGAACAGCTTTCGAATCTGATCGAAGATGCCGGTGTAGGTCGCGGGGTTCGAACGGGGCGTCCGTCCGATCGGCGACTGGTCGACGTCGACCACGCGGTCGATGCGCTGGAGTCCGTTGATCCGGGTGTGCGGGCCGGGGACGATCTTGGTGCCGGTGACGGTCCGCATCGCGGCCTTGAGCAGGACTTCGTTGACGAGGGAGCTCTTGCCGCTCCCCGACACGCCGGTGACGCAGACGATGCCGCCCAGCGGGAAGGTGGCATCGATCGACTTCAGGTTGTTCGCCGCGGCCCCTTTCACCACGACCGAGTTCCGGACGTCGAGCGATCGTCGCGCTTCGGGGATCTCGATCCGGCGTCGCCCCGAGAGATAGGCGCCGGTCAGCGAGTCCCCAGACGCCTCCAGCTCCTCGGGCGTGCCCTGGGCGACCACCCTTCCGCCGTGCAGCCCGGGTCCCGGGCCGATGTCGACCACGTGGTCGGCGTGTCGGATGACGTCCTCGTCGTGTTCGACCACCAGCACGGTGTTGCCGATGTCCGTCAGATGCCGAAGGGTGGCGATCAGCCGGTCGTTGTCCCGCTGGTGGAGGCCGATGGTCGGTTCGTCGAGGACGTAGCAGACGCCCACCAGTCCCGAACCCACCTGGGTCGCGAGCCGGATCCGCTGGGCTTCGCCGCCGGAGAGGGTTCCGCTGGACCGGTCGAGCGTCAGGTAGTCGAGGCCGACCGATCGAAGGAACCCGAGCCGGGATCGCACCTCGCGCAGGATCGGTTCCGCGATCGCAGCGCGTACACCGTGCGGGCCCTGAGTGCCGGTGATCAGCGTGAAGCGTTCGTCGTATCTATCATAATCGCCGATGCAGGCGCGCGGTTCCATCGGTGCGACCGAAACGCGGGTGATATTGATGTCGAGCTTTGTGACGTGATGGGCTGACGCAAAGGCCGCGTCTGTCTTGTCCTTGTCGCCCAGTTCGAACACGAAGCACACGTTATCGGGCGCTTCGTCCCAGACCTTGCCGGACTCCGTGTCTAGGGCATGGGCGGTATTGGTGATCGGCTTGGTTTCCTCGTAATCGACCAGGATCGTTTCGGCTGCGTCCTGCGCCTGCTTCGCAGTTTCGGCAACGACCCAGCATACCGGGTCGCCGACCATCTTAGCCGCGCCTTTGCACAATGCGCCATTGGGCGGCGTGAACATCGGCGTGCCGTCAGGCTTCTGGCGCGGCACCGCGCAGGGGATATTACCGAGGCCGGATGCTGCATAATCTTCGCCGGTCCACACACCGAGTACGCCCGGGGCGGACTTTGCCGCGGCGGTATCGATCGACAAAATTT
>NZFT01000063.1 GCA_002690755.1 Phycisphaerae bacterium | reverse complement strand
GATGGAGGGCCGGCGATCACCATGGGAACCCGCACGCCGCCTTCGTAGGCCGAGACCTTCCCGCTTCGAAGCGGCGCATTGTGCACGTGCGGTGCGCCACCTCGGGCATGGGCCGAGAGTCCGCCGTTGTCGCTGGTGAAGACCACGATCGTCCGATCCGTCAGTTCGAGTCGGTCGAGCGTTTCGAGAATGCGACCGAGGGCCGCGTCCGTCGACTCGATCATCGTCGCATACGCCGCTTCCCGCGGATCGAGATCCCCGTAGGCTTCGAGGTGGCGGTGGTTCGGCATGATCGGTGCGTGCACCGCGTAGGGCGCGAAGTGGAGGAAGAAGGGGCGGTCGTCGGTCTCGGTTCGGCGGATCTCCTCGACGGCCTCCTCGGCGAGGACTTCCGTGAGATAGACGTCCTTGCCGTGATGCGCCTCCAGACCCGGAACGTCCCAGACGCTCGCACCCGTTCGCCCCTGTCGCTTCTTCGCGGCGAAGTCGTGGATGCCGTAGAAGCTTCCCGGACCGCCGGCCGCGTGTCCTGCGATGTTGGTCTCGAATCCCAGGCGGGTCGGATCGGCGCCGCTGGTGTCGATCGCTCCGAAGTGCGCCTTGCCGATGTGGATCGTCCGGTATCCGGATTCCCGCAGGAGTCCCGGAAGCGTGACGTCGCCTTCCGCCAGTCCTTCGAGCCGCCACTCGGGTTGCCGGAGTCGGGGATGGCCGGTCGATGTGTCGCGATCGGCGCGAAGCGTCCAGTAGGTGATTCCCGAACGGGCGGGGTGCCGCCCCGTCATGAACGCCGCGCGGGTCGGGGTGCAGACCGGACTGGCCGCGTAGGCATCGGTGAACACCACCCCGCGTTTCGCGAGTCGTTCGAGATTCGGGGTCCGGTATCGCCGATTGAACCGCGTGGTGTCGGGCCCGAGCGGAATCGAGACGTCCTGCCATCCGAGATCGTCCACCATGACGACCACGATGTTGGGAGGTGGGGCGGGGTCGGCCGCGAGACCGGAACCCGTGAGCGCCGCCGCGATTCCGAAGCAGCCGATCCGGAGTCGTGCGGTGATGCCGCGGAGACGTGGACGGCCGGCGGGTTGTCGGGTGGTGCGCTTCATATGCACGAAGGCTAACCGTCGTTTCCGACTCGGGCTTCCGTCCGAGTCCCGAATCGACCTGATGGATCCGTCTTATTCGCCGGATAACGGCGATTCGAAACGACGAGGATCGCAGGCGTTTGACCACACGGGCTTCGCCTCATTATCTTCCGCGACCACCGCATCGATCGGTGCGGAAAAACACTCTTCCGGGAAACCCGACATGTCGAATGTGAGAACCCTCGTTCCAGAACAGGCCGCGACCGATGCGGACACCGCTTCAACCACCACGGACGCCGCGGCCGTGCCGTCCGCGGGTGAGATCACCCAATGGGCTTCGGAGGCCACGAGTCAGCTGATCGACCTCGGGGTCGCCTACGCCCCGCGACTCGGGCTCGCACTGCTCGTCCTGGTCATCGGTTGGATCGTGATCGGCATCTTGCGTCGGGGCATCAACCGGGTCCTGTCGATGCGGAGCATCGACCCGACGGTCGGCAACTTCCTGGGCAGCGTCGCGGCGATCGCCCTGAAGGTCATGCTGCTGCTTTCGGTCGCGGGCATGGTCGGCGTCGAGGTCACGTCCTTCATCGCGATTCTGTCCGCCGCCACGTTGGCGATCGGCATGGCGTTGAAGGGGACCCTTTCGAACTTCGCGGGTGGCGTGAGCGTCATGATCTTCAGGCCCTACAAGGTCGGTGACTTCATCGAAGGCGGCGGCCACAGCGGAAGCGTGAAGGCGATCCAGATCTTCAACACCGTGCTCACCACCGGTGACAACCGCACCATCATCATCCCCAACAACGCCATCGCGACGGGTTCGCTGGTCAACTTCTCGACCCAGTCGACCCGCCGGGTACAGATCGGCGTCGGCATCGGCTACGAAGACGACATCGACAAGGCCCGCGACATCGTCATGAATCTGCTCCTCGCGGACGGACGGATCCACACCGATCCGGCGCCGATGGNCGTGGTCGGTGCGCTCGGGGAGAGTTCGGTNGATCTCGTGATTCGATTCTGGGTCGACGCCGGCGANTTCTGGCCGACCACCTTCGACTACAACGAGCGGATCAAGAAGGCCTTCGACGCCGCCGGTGTCAACATCCCGTATCCCCAACAGGTGGTGCGGCACGTCGGCGGCCCCGCGGGCGACGCAGCCTGATCGTCATCGAACGCTTCGCGGTGCGNCACGCACCCGGTCNAGGATCGCCTGCAGTCGGGCGACCTCGGCNGGGTTCTTCNCTGCGAGGTTCGTGGTCTCGCCGGGATCCGTCGCGAGGTCGTAGAGCTGCACCGTCGGGCCGGTCTCCGGTGGAGACGTCCGCCGGGGGGCGGTGAAGCCGCCGCTGCCGAGACCTTCGACGAGTTTCCAGTCGCCGACCCGGATCGCGAACATGCCGTCGAGACTGTGGTGAACGATCCCTTCGCGGGCNTCGAGCGCCCGGGCGTCGCCGGTCTTCAACATCGGAACCAGATCCACCGAATCCTCGCCACCGAGATCGGCGGCGTCCGCGGTCCGACGCTCACCTTCCTTGCCGGCGACGGCGAGGCTCGTGGCGTAGAGATCGGTCAGGCAGATCGTCTCGTCTTGAACCGTGTTCGGATCGACGACGTCGGTCCATCGCACCAGGAACGGAACACGGTGCCCGGCTTCGTGGATGTCGGCCTTCTGNCCTCGCCATGCGAGATTGGATGCGTGTCCCCAGCGATCGATGTCGGCCGGCGGCCAGTGGGCGCCGTTGTCACTGGTGAAGACCAGCAGGGTGTTCGATCCCAGACCGCTCGCATCGAGGGCCGCGACGAGGCGTCCCACTTCGGCGTCGATCTGGTTGACGAAGTCACCGTAGTGCCCCGCGCCGCTCGATCCCCGCCACCGCTCGCCCGGAAGCCACGGGGTGTGCGGCGCGCTCAGACACAGTTCGAGGAAGAGGGGGCGGCTCGGACGCTCGATCGCGTGCCGATCGATGATCCGGATCGACTCGTCGATCGACTTCGGAAGCACTTCCTGATGTTCGAAACCTTCGGCGATCGGCCCCGCCCGCCAGAATCCGCCGCCGTCCCGACGCCGATGTCCGGATCCTTCGATGGTGGTGNTCGGCGGTGGATCGCCGACGCCGTCGCGGAACCAGCAGTACGGCGGGATGTCGAGCGAACTGGGGATTCCGACGCTCTCGTCGAAGCCGATGGTGTGCGGGCCGGCGTCGATCGGGCCGGCCCAGTCCGTCGGTTTCTCCGAGCCCAGTCCGAGGTGCCACTTGCCCACGAAGGCGGTGTGGTAGCCGGCGGCCTGCAGTTCGCTCGCGATGGTCGGACGATCCGTTTCGATGAGCAGGGGATCGTCGGTCCACAGCACGCCGGACTTCAGCGAGCTTCGCCAGCAGTAGCGGCCGGTGAGGATGCCGTACCGGGTCGGGGAGCAGACGGCGCTCGGCGCGTGGGCGTCGGTGAACCGCGCCCCGGACCGGGCGAGGCGATCGAGGTTCGGGGTGGTGGTCGCGGCGTCGGGGTTGTAGCAGCCCAGATCTCCGATTCCGAGGTCGTCCGCGACGATGATCACGATGTTCGGCGGGATCGGCGCGGCGGGGTTGACCGGCGTCGAGGTTCGACAACCGGCGAGGAGGGCGGCGGCGAGGACCACGGACAATCGCGGGAAGTTCATGCGCCGACCCTACCACGAGAATCGTTGATCCCGTAACTTCCTCCACTTCGATCCTCGCCACGGAGCCCCCATGAATCTCGATCACTACCTCACGCTCGGCCGGTCAGGTCTTCGCGTCTCGCCCTTCTGCCTCGGCTGCATGACCTTCGGTGACGAGTGGAAGGCGGTCGGCACCCACGAGGCCGAGAGCCTCGACGTGCTCGCAGCGTATCTCGACGCGGGGGGCAACTTCCTCGACACCGCGAACGTCTACACCATGGGGCACAGCGAGGCGATCATCGGCGATTACTTCGCCGGTTCCCCGCTCGTGGCCCGTGACCGCGTGGTCATCGCGACGAAGTTCTGCGGGAACATGCATCCCGGCGACCCCAACGGTGGTGGAAGCGGGCGGAAGGCGATCATGCACCAGCTGGAGGACTCGCTTCGGCGACTGCGCACGGATCACGTCGATCTCTACTGGTGCCACTTCCACGATCCGCACACCCCGATCGAGGAGACGATGCGGACGCTCGACGATCTCGTGACCAGCGGCAAGGTGCGATACATCGGCCTCAGCGACACCCCGGCGTGGTTGGTGGTCCAGGCCCAGTACGAAGCCATGCTTCGTGGTTGGAATCCGCTCTGCGCGCTGCAGATCGAATACAGCCTCGCACAGCGCACGGTCGAAGCGGATCTCATGCCGATGGCCCTCGCGCATGGCCTCGGCGTCACGCCGTGGAGCCCGCTGCGGGCGGGGATCCTCTCCGGAAAGTACCGACGAGACCGGCGTCCGGAGCTCGGAACCACGCGGGTCGCGGAGGAGAGTCCGCACTTGAACGAACGGAACTACGCGATCATCGAGACCCTCGTCACGGTCGCGGAGGAGCTGGGGGCCTCGCCCGCGCAGGTCGCGCTTCGCTGGGTCCAGGACCGTGCGGGCGTCGCAAGCACGATCATCGGCGCACGACGCAAGGACCAGCTCCTGGACAATCTCGGTGCGCTCGCGCTGACCTTGACGGCCGAGCAGACCGGCAGGCTCGACGAGGTCTCGGCACCGACCCTTCCGTTCCCGCACGAGTTCCTCGGATTCGCGGCGAACGCCATCCGGGGCGGCGAGACGGTCGACGGTTCCACCGGCGCTCGGCCGGAATTCCTGCCGGCGTCCGACGAACAGCGTTGGTGAGCCTCGCGACGATCCGTTGAACGAACGAGCCGTCACCCGCATGCTGCGGGGACGGCTCGTTCGCCATCAGGAGAGATTCGGTCGGGTGGTGCGGCTCAGCATCCACCCCAGTTCGCCATGAGGANCCCGAAGTCCTTGCCGTCGACCTTGCCGTCGCCGTTCAGGTCGGCGTNGCAGGTGTCGTCGGTGCAGTCGCCCCAGGCGGCGAANANCAGNCCCTGGTCGCCGCCGTCCACCACNCCGTTNNCGTCGAGNTCGCCGGTGCAGGCGGTGCAGCNGGCGAACGCCTGNCCGACGCAGATCTCGTCCCANGCNTCGTNGCAGCAGAAGGGNTCGGCTTCGCAGACCAGATCGCAGCAGGTCGAATCGTCGCAGGAGGGGGTCTGCTTGGCGGCGAGGCAGTCGCCCGCCGCGGGATCGCCGCAGTCCGGAAGCGTCGAGAGCATGATCGAGGCGAAGGTCGTCATCTCGCCGCCGTCGGGACCCATCTCCACGCCGTGGACATCCGCGACCGCGTCGAAGGTGAATCGATATCGTCCGGGTCGCAGCAGACCGGTCTGTTCGTACTCCAGCTCGGGCTGGTCACCGGATGCGCCGGCGTGCGACCAGTCGAAGATGGTTGCAAGCGTGGCCCCCGTCGAGTCGATCCGCTCCAGGAGGGCGGAGCCGACGACCTCGCCCGCGTCCATGGAGAACATTCCGTGGAAGTTCGCGTCCGCCTGCAGGCTTCCGGTTCGATCGACTTCGAAGGTCGCGACCACATCGCTTCGAGTCAGGCTGTGGGTGCCGCCGTATTCATTCGTCCGTGCGGAGACGAACCCACCGATGTAGTCGGCATCGACCCGCGTCCACTGCCAGGCTTCGCCGTCGCTTCCGGCGTCGCTGCCGTGGCCGGCGTCGTACCACATGCCGGTGTCCTCGTTCACGACGTGGTGCGGGGTGATGCCGAGCAGGGGGTTCGCGATGTCGACCTGGTTGCTTCGGTACGAGGAGAGTTCCTGGAACGGTTCGACCGAATCGACGGCGGTGGCGACGCCGGTGGCGAGGAGGAGGCTGGTGGTTCCGGTGATGGTCGTGAGCGGCTTCATGGGGGTTCCTTCCCTCGTGAATTCCGGGTGAACACCTGCCGGTAGGAGGTGACCGGTGGGGTGTGACACGATTCGCGGGGAGGAATTCGAATTTCCGTCTAATATTCGATCCCATGGATCGAGAAACCCTGATTCAGGCCATCAAGGGGCTGGTGACCGCCGATCCCCGGATCGAGGTCGCCTGGCTGGGTGGGGCGGATGCCACCGGCCGGGTCGATGCACGAAGCGACCTCGATCTGATGCTCGCGGTGGGTCGCGGCGGCAAGGAGACGACGCTTCAGACCTTCGAGGCGGGACTGGACCGAGTGATCGGAATCCGTCATCGGCACCGCTTCGTCGAACCCCATTGGAGCGGCTTCGATCAGGCGATCTATCTGGGACGGGACCTGCCGGACGACCTCGCGATCGATCTCACCATCGTGCCGACCGACACGCCGCCCGAGCGCCGTCTGCTCGAAGTGGATCGCCACGGTGAACCCGTGGTGCTCGTCGATCGACTGCAATGGTTCGACCGGCCGAGCCGGATCGACTTCGATCGACACGCCGCCCGAATCGACCGAAGGCTCGCCCGGATCCGCGGGCTCCATCCGTTCTTCGTCTCGGTCGTCCGAAAGGGCATCGATCGCGGCCAGGACCTCGAGGCGCTGGATGCATACCGCACGAAGCTGCTCGCCCCGTTGTGCGAGCTCATGCGGATCGAGCACGATCCGGATCGATTCGACTTCGCGTTTCGCTACCTCGACCGGGATCTTCCGTCCGACGAGCGGGCATTGCTCGAGCGGCTTGCGTTCGTTCCCGACCCGGAAGGCCTGTCTTCGAGCGTCGATCGGTGTGGCGTCGAGATCGAGGAACGCCTTTCCCGACTCACCGCCGTCCGGCGGGTCCCCGTTCGAGAAGCAGCCGCCTCGGCGAAGCCTTCGGACCGTAGGTGATTCCAAAGCGTTCCCGGGCGACGGTCGAAATCAGTTCGACCACCTCCGCCGGATCGTCGACGATCTGCAGCCGATCGGGATCCTCCGCCGAGATGGTGCCTTCGCGGATCATCCGATCGCGAAGGAAGTCGAGCATCGGACTCCAGAACTCACGGCCCATGAGCACGATCGGGAAGTCCACGACCTTCCCGGTCTGCACCAGGGTCGCGATTTCGAAGAGCTCGTCGAGGGTTCCGAATCCACCGGGCATCACCACGAAGGCGTAGGAGTACTTGACCAGCATCACCTTCCGGACGAAGAAGTAGTGGAAGGGGATCTCCAGGTCGAGATACGGATTCGACGACTGTTCGTGCGGCAGCTCGATGGTGGCGGCGATGGACCGTCCACCGACGTCCTTCGCGCCTCGGTTCGCGGCTTCCATGATTCCGGGGCCGCCGCCGGTCATGATCGTGAAACCCGCCTTCGCGATCAGGGCGGAGGTCTCGCGGGCGAGTTGATAGTGCGGATTGTCCTCGGTGAATCGAGCGGATCCGAACACGGTCACGCAGGGTCCTACGAAATGGAGACGACGGAAGCCGCGCAGGAACTCGTTCGCGATCCGGAGTATCCGGCCGAATTCGAAGCGCCTCGACTGGGGGCCTTCGAGGAATCGGAGTTCCGGGATCGCGACCTGCTTGTCGGGGACGAACGGACCCTGCTCGTGCGGCGGCGGGTTGGTGTCGGGAATGGTCATGGACCCATGCTACGACCAGATCGCGTGGCGTCGTCGCGGATCGATTCGATACCATTCGATGATGACCACGATTCTCTCCGAAGGTGTCTGGACCGAAGTGGATGGCGGGAACGACACGTTCCATGCGATCGACCCTTCGACCGGCGAACGCATCGAGCCGGCGTACCCCGTCTGCTCGTGGTCCGATCTCGATCGCATGGCGGTCGCCTCGGCCGCGGCGGTCGGACATCCGGCGAATCAGGAGCCCGAACGGATCGCCCGCTTCCTCGAGGGATACGCGACTCGACTGGACGCCCGGCGGGATGCGATCGCGACGATGGCTCACCGGGAGACCGGGTTGCCATGCGAGCCCCGACTCCGGGTCATTGAGTTCGACCGCATGCTCGGGCAGCTCCGCCAGGCGGCGGACGCGGCCCGCGACGTCGGGGCGGATTCCTGGCGATCCCCGATCATCGACGAGGCGACCGGGATCCACAGCGATCGCGGGCCGCTCGGAGGTGCCGTCCTCACGATCGGCCCGAACAACTTTCCACTCGCTTTTCACGGCGTCTCGGGCGGTGACTTCGGGTCCGCGATCGCGGCCGGGAATCCGGTGATCGCGAAGGGGCATCCGCTCCATCCCGGGACCGGCGCGATGCTCGCCGCCTGTGCGGCTGAAGCGGTCGCCGACGCGGGGCTGCATCCGGCGACCGTTCAGTTCTTCCATCACTGCACGCCGGAGGACGGTCTCCGTCTGATCGCCCACCCGGCGGTCGCCGCGGTGGGTTTCACGGGAAGTCGATCGGCGGGTCTCGCCATCAAGGCGGCGGCCGATGCCACCGGCAAGCCGAGTTTCCTGGAGATGTCCAGCGTGAACCCCGTCTTCGCGCTTCCCGGTGCGGTCTCCGGAGACGCCGTCGGCATCGGTGAGGCCTGGGCGGGATCGATCCTGATGGGTGCCGGTCAGTTCTGCACCAAGCCGGGAATCATGATCGCGATCGGCGATGACGCGAAAAAGCTGCTGGATGCCGCGATCTCGACGTGTGGATCGGCGGCGCTCGGTGTTCTGTTCTCCGCGGAAGCGAGCCGCGCGCTGGAGTCCGGCATCACGGCGATGATCGAGGCCGGCGCCGACGTGCATTGCGGTGGCAATCCTGCGCATCCGGGAAATCGATTCGAACCGACCCTGCTCTCGGTCGATGCCCCGCGATTCCTCGAGCGATTCGAAGTTCTCTCCGCCGAGCGTTTCGGCCCGGTCGGACTCTTCGTCACGGCTTCCGACGTCGATGAGGCGGTCGCGATCGCGGACCGGCTGGAAGGTCAGTTGACGGTCACCATGTACACCGGGGACGGCGACGACGACGCCTGGGATCGACTCGCGGCGGTTCTGCGCTCCAGGTGCGGTCGTCTGCTCGAGAACAAGATGCCGACCGGTGTCGCGGTGGTGCCGTCGATGGTCCACGGCGGGCCGCATCCCGCGACCGGGCACCCCGGATTCACGGCGGTCGGGATGCCGACGAGCATCGGACGTTTCTCGATGGCCCGATGCTGGGACGGCGTCGCGGCCGGACGTCTCCCGGACTGGCTCCGTTGAGCGACGCGAAGAACGCTTCCCGACTCGACGGCATTCGCATCGGAATCCTCCACCATTCGGGAAGCAAGCTCGTCCGACAGGGATATCTGATCGATTCGATGGCGGATCTCTGGAAGGGGCGTGGTGCCGAGGTGGTCGACATCGTCGGGACCGACACGCCGCGGTCCCGGTGGATCTGCTCCTGCTCCACGTCGACCTTTCCGTCGTTCCCGAGGCGTATTGCCGCTTCGCGCAGAATCACTCACGGGTGATCAACCTGTCGGCGGTCGACATCCGGAAGTGGAACTACCTGGAAGATCTGGTCGGGGTCGACGATGAACCTTCGGGGCCGGTGATCGTCAAGTCGAATCTGAATCACGGGGGTCTTCCGGAGCGACTGCTCGGGCCTCGCCCGAGCGGGCCGGCAAGGCTTGTGGCCGGAATCCGGCGACGGTTCCGGCGGCGGCTCGGCCTGGTCAACGAGATTCGATTCAAGAGCGACTACGAGATCTTTCCGGATCGAGGTTCCGTTCCTGCCAGAAGATTCATCGACGGTTCGGTGGTCCAGCGGTTTCGACCCGAGCGACGCGATGGCGACTTCGTGCTGCGCGAGTACTACTTCCTCGGCGACGTCGAGGTCCTCAGCATGGAGATCGGTTCGGATCCGATCCTCACCACCGGACGCCAGGTCGACTATCCGGTGGCATCACCCCCGCCGGAGGTGCGGGCGGTTCGAGATCGCTTGAATCTGGACTACGGGAAGATCGACTTCAGCTGCCCGGAGGGGAAGGTGGTCGTCTACGACGCCAACAAGTGCGTGGGTACGCGAGCGGACCCCGGTGGACCGGTGCGAAAGGTCGCCGCGGCTCTCTCGAGGGGCATCGATGCCTGGGTTCATTCCGACGCTTCGTGATTCCACGGTCGTGATTCCGGGGGTCACTTCGGCCGGGTTCGCTTCGCCTCCGCGATCACCTGCAGGGCGTGTTCACGGACCGGTCCCTCGACCGGCAGTCGAGGCTGTCGAAGCAGTTCGTCACCCATGCCGAATTCCGACTGGACCAGATTGACCAGGTGCACGAACTCCGGGACGGCGTCGAGGCGAAGCAGCGGCAGGAACCATCGGTAGAGCGACTCGAGTTCGGTTCTTTCGCCGGTGGCTCGCGCCGCCAGGGCGAGATTCCAGAGACGGATCGACTCCTCCGGAAGGGCGTTCACGAGCCCCGCGATCCAACCGTCGGCGCCGGCGTCGGCCCCCTCGACCGCCATGTCGTCGATCCCGACGAAGACCGCGAGCCGATCGTCGAGGTGTTCCCGGATCTCCCGGAACCGGCGAATGTCGCCGCTGGATTCCTTGGTGGCGTGGAGATTCGCATGGGCGTCGGCGAGTTCGGCCAGTTCGTTCGGCCGGACGTCGACGCGATAGGCGATCGGGTTGTTGTAGAGCATGCAGGAGAGCGGCGTGGCGTCGATCACCGCGGAGAAGTGCGCCTTCATCTCGCGCCAGGGCCCGGTGTAGGCGTAGGCGGGCAGGACCATCAATCCGCGACAGCCCGCGGACTCCGCGGCCTTCGCGATGTCGATCGATTCCCGGGTGGACACCGCACTGATCGCGGCGATCACGGGGATCCGATCGCCGACGGTGGCGTGGCACGTCTTCCAGAGTTCGATCTTCTCGTCGAGCGAGAGCGCACCGCCTTCTCCCAGCGAACCAGGCGTCACGATGGCGGTGCAACCGGCATCCGCAAGTCGGGTGACTTGATCTGCCAGCCTCTGGTGATCGATCGAGAGATCGGCTTCGTACGGATTGGTGATGGCGGGCATCACGCCCTGCCAGTCGGTTCGTTGCATCGGTGGATTCCTCGGCGCTGAGTGCAGCGAGAGGGTACCCGAGACCGTGCGCCAACCTCCCGGGTCGGCCGGATGGAAGACGAGCGGATTCGGCACCCGGGTGAGATCCCATCGTCGGTCTTCCGACGATCTCCATCACACGTCCGGAAACAATCGTCATTGAACGTCCTCTCGTGTCCGTTTCGAGGGCCGGTGGACTGAGCATGATCCGCGGGGTTAGTTCCTTGTCATCGCACCAATGATTGTTAGCATCGATTTCCGGGTGAAGTTACTGCCGACGAATTCCTCTTGCGTGTCAGCGAGATCGATGATGCACGCATTCATGGCGGTGTTCCGAGTGAAAAAGAATCGGACATGAAGGAAATCCCGGCCAAATCTCGGATTCGCCGACGACGTCTCGGTCTCGCGATGTCCAGGTCCCCGATTCGGCACCTGCTTCGGCTCTACTACGGATTGAGCCTGTGGATCCTGTCGTGCTTCCTGCGAAGAAGTGGGGAGGTCTGTGCGATCGTGCTTTCCGGAAGTGCGGTCCGAGGCACGATGCGATACGGAGTCAGTGACATCGACTTCTTCGTCGTCATCGACTCGGGACCACAGTCCGAGCGGATTCGTGACAACATCGGGGTTGACCTGGCGTTTCTCCGTCGTTTTCTTCTTCCCCTGGCCGACGCCGGCGAGACCGCAGTCCTCACGGTGTCCGACCTCCACGCCTTGCGAGTCGCCAAGCCGCACCTTTTCCAGGTGAAGAATCAGCTGAGCGTGCTCTGCACCCGGTCAGACTTCGATCTTGAAGCGGCCATGGGCCTGCAGAAAGACTTGGACTGCTCGCCTGAAACCGTTCGGATGTCGCAACTCTCCGATGTCTGGAGGAAGTTCCTCGTCTATCTCGAACACCGTGTCTACGACCCGGTCCTTGCTGAATACGTCCTGTCACGAGTGGTGGAGCGACTCCGAGAGGTCGTCCCCGTCGACTCCGAAGCGACCGGCGACCCCGACGCCGTCTTCGCGCGGTTCCTCGACGCGCTCGGATGTCGCACTTCCACTCGCATGGGCGAGCATCGAGTGAAGGTGCCCAATCTGCTGTTTCGAGAAAGTCTTTCCCTGGACGTCATCCGTGATTTCAGCAGCGTTCCTGAAGCCATGACCATCATGCGGGTCTCGGTCGATGCCAAGAACCAGTCGGTTCCGAGTCTGGCCGATATTGATGTGATCAGGACGAAGGAGGAAGTGGATTACGTCCAGGTGGGAAGCGTTCTCCTCCCATTCATCTCGGAGGGGGTCTACGGAATCCTCACCCCGGACGCCAATCCCCTGACCTTCTCGGCCATGTCGGGTGAAGATCCTCCGAGCGGGGTGATCTCACGACTGCAGTCGATCAACGGGGTCGAGGCTTCCCATCTCGCGGCTGACACGGGATTCATCTTCCTGAACGACCCGTCCAGCCTGCTGTTTGCGGTGGGGGAGATTCTCCACTTTCTTGGTCGTGATTCGCCGGAACGACTGGATGCCATTCAACGTGCCTTGGACGCGGGCGAGAAGGCGGAGGCGTGTTTCGAGGCCCAGGCCATCCTCAGGGACACGACGCGGGAATCCTATCGAGTCTCGGTGCTCATCCCCACCTACAACCGATCGGGCCTGCTCAGGGAGACGATCCAGTCCCTCCTCGAGCAGTCGAGGAAGCCGGACGAGATCCTGGTGATCGACAATGGCTCGACCGACGACACCGCGGACTGGCTCGATGGCATGTCGGTAGAGCACAAGCACCTTCGTCGAGTCCTCGAGACCGAAAAGGGGATCATCGCCGCTCGCAACCGCGCGATTGCCGATGCGGACCCGGATTCGGACGTGGTTCTCTTCATAGACGACGACTGCCTTGCGCCCGTCGACTGGGTGAAGGACATGATGCTCCCCTTCGAATACGACCCCGACATCGTCTCGTGTGGGGGCGGCATTTCATTCCGGGACGACGATTGCACGCCGTGGGGCGATTTCTACCGTCAGAAGTACCGCCGTGAATCCCTGGAGTCCGCCCGATGATCATCCGGTGGAGCCAGAAGTACTTCACGTTTCGCTACCTTCCCATGGAGCAGCGGAAAGCGGTGAGTCTCTTCTTTCAGGGAGGGAACGTCGGATTCCGTCGAAAGACCTTCGACGTGGTCGGGAACTACGATCCGGTGATGAATGCCTGCGAGGATGTCGACATCGGCATTCGTTTCAGTGCGTGTGGAAAACTGTTCTCGCAGCCCAGTGCTCAAGTGACGCATACGTCGAACTTCACGTTCAGGAAGATCATTGACCAGTGGTGGTTGACTGCCAGATATCAGGTCAAGATCATGCGGAAGATCTCGGGTGGCGGCATCGAGATCTTCTCGAACACCGGGGCGAAGGATCCGGAAGCGACCGACCATCAATGCTGGATGGCACGGCCTCTGCCCTTCACGGTGATCATCTTCCTCTCCTCGTTCCTGTTCATGAACCTGAGTCTCGCGGTACTGGTGCCGGCCCTGATCCTCGGATGCTGGCCGGTTGCCATTCCGGCATTGGTGGTCCTGGGTATCACCGCGTTCAGATACTTCCGTACCGACTTCACACGGACCGATCTGGGTTTCGGTCGAAGATTGCGGTTCTGCTTCATTCGGTTCGTGATCAATGAGATGTTGCTCTGGGGGTCTTTCCTGCAGGGTTTGAAAGCGCGGATGATCTACATCAGTCACGAGTTCAGCTCGGTCTGATGGGGATCCTCCCGCCGGACGACATCGAGCGACGGCGAGGGCCGAAGGGTTCGGCCAAGGCCTCGCTTCAGTCGATTCCAAACCGATATGGATCCTCGGGGTCCAGATGCAGTTCGGCCTCGGCGGTGATCCAGGCTCGGCCGGAGACCGTGGGGATGATCTCGCCCGCCCGTTCCCCCCGGCGGTAGCGGCCGATGAATCGGCTCCCAAGAATCGATTCCTGAATCCATGGCTCGCCGGGGGCGAGCCTTTCATCCGCCGCCAGACAGGCCAATTTCGCGCTGGTCCCGGTTCCACATGGTGATCGGTCGTAGGCCCCGCCCGGGCAATGCACGAAGTTTCGGGAATCCCCACCCGCGGCCGGGGGACCGAAGAGTTCGACATGGTCGACGGCGCCGCCGACGGCCCGTCCTTCGGCGTCGACACCTCGATCGTCCTCGCGTTCGTTGAGGATTCGACGGATCTCGGAGGAGATTCGACTCAATCTGGGAATACGTGAACGGTCGAGATCCTCGCCATGATCGTTCACCAGTGCGAACCAGTTGCCGCCCCACGCGATGTCGGCGTGGACCACTCGGGCCTCGAGACGGATCTCCACGCCCGCGAGCCCGCGATGGGAAGGAACGTTTTCCACCGCGATCGCACCATCGTTCTCGATCGAGGCACGCACCATTCCGACCGGAGTCTCCAATTGGATTCTGGTGCCGGGCGCATCACTCACTCGACCGACGTGCTGCAGAGTCCGGACGACGCCGATGGTTCCGTGGACGCACATGCCGAGCACGCCGACGTTGTTGGCGAAGATCACCGAAGCATCGGCATCGTCGTCGAGCGGATCGCCGAGGAAGGCGGCGACATGGGCATCGGATCCGCGGGGTTCGAGCAGGATGCCCCGCCGAACGTCGTCGAATTCCGCTTGGAGTCTCTCGACACGATCCTTCATCGAACCAGATCCCAGTTCGAGCCCGTCGATGACGACTCGAGTGGGTTCGCCCTCGGTGTGACTGTCGATGATCGGGATTCGCATCGCCTTCAGCCTATCGATGGAACGTCGGCGTGGCGACCCGGCGGTTCGCCGGGGATGTTCGAGAACTTCAGGCGTCCTCGGGCTCGGTCTCGCCCTCGAAGTCCCGCCAGTCCGGAAGGATTTCGGTCATTTCCGGGATCAGCGACTCGAGAAAATCGGTCACCTGCGACTTGAAGCGTTCGAGGTTCGCCTCGTCGTTCGTCGACGAGAGCGTCGACATCGTCGCGTTCAACTGGATCTTGCAGTAGTAGGCGTATTCGGAGGTGAGGTCGAAGGCGACGTTCTCCACCGCCATCGCACTCGGCGTCGTACGCCCGTTGGCGACGAAGAAGTATCCCCCGTAATTCTGATATGAGGTGTTTTCGGGGTTCGTGAAGATGGTGGTTCGAAGGGTGTAACCACCGATCGGCAGGGGAAGATCCGAGTACTCGCCGGTGACCGGATCCATGCGGGGGACGGTCTCGTAGGCGAGACCGGTCGCGAGGTTTCTTGACTCCGAGGTCCGGCCCGGCAGATCGGGTTCGAGGGGAAGCTCGAACGGATCACGGACGGATATGAGACCGTGGTTCTCCCAGCAGACCTCGGGAACGTGCGGGGCCGTGCCGGCGAGATCGGTGTAGTACGCGAGATGCAACTGAAGCAGCCCCTCGGCCGGATCGCCATTCAGTGCGTAGAACCGCTGGAGGTACCGGCTCGTGCCGAGCACCTCGATGAGCGTGTCCGAGAAGACGTCATCGTCTCCGTATTTCGTCCAGTCGCCGATGCGTTCGGGAAGCTCGTCGATCGGGGATCGCGGTGGGACCTGCTTCTTGACGAGATGGATCCCCAGACCTGCGATGGTGGCGTTGACCAGTGTTCCGCCCACCAGGAGCGTGGTCACCAGCCCGACTCCGATCCAACGGACCCGAGGGTCGAAACGGGCGGGTCTGGTTTCGCGGGTCTCGGCGCTACCGGCGCCTCGGCGAAGACGGTTCCCGTCCTCATCCTCTTCGAGTGGACGCAGGAACCACATCAGCAGCATGAAGAGTCCGAAGGTCGGAATCATCCAGGCGAGGCCCACCAGCGAGTGGAATTCACCGAACATGAACCCTTCCCCGTTCATGCCGAGAATCCCGAGCGTGCAGATTCGGAGGACGTTGATGAAGATCGCGATCGGAATTCCCGAGGCGATCAGGAGGAGTCGGAGTGGCCAGCGATCCAGTCCGACGTAGGCGATGACGGTGCCGAGGGCGAGAAACGCCATGAGCATCCGCATGCCCGAACAGGCTTCCGCGACATCGAGTGGATACTCCTCGCCGCCCGGCAGGAGGACCACGATGTGATTGCCACGGAGGGGCAGGAGGTCGTAGCCGAGGAATTCAAGAGCGTGCCACGATCCCCATGCCGCGATCGACTGCATCGGAAGGGTGATTTCAAGCAGGACCTTGTCGGTGATCCGCTGGCCGAACACGAAGATGTAGAGCAGCGGAAACCACAGCCAGATCAATGATCGCCATCCGAGGAGTCCGATCGTGACGCCGAGAATCGCGAGAAAGACGCCGACGGCGCGGATGTTGTGGCTGTTCAGGAAGGTCGAATCCGGGGTGAGCCACGTTGCGGCGTACCAGAGGATGCCGGCGATGACGAGCAGGAATCCCGACTTCGAGGGGGTGATCGGCCCCTCGAAGAGATCCGCCTTGTGCAGCAGGACGACGTACAAGGCGATCAACGGAATGAAGAGCGTGTGTCCCCAGTCCGCGGCCTCGACGGTCGCGTAGTGATACTGGAGGAGGAAGAAATCACGGAACGCGACGCCGAGACAACCGGCGACGAGCACCAGGATCCCAATCATCACGCCGTTCGACGGCGTGATCCAGTTCCGGGACGATTCGACCTCGGTGGTGGATTCTTCGGTCTGCGAAGACGGCATCGACGGATCCGGAACTCAGATGGGGACGGCGAGGCCTGAGACGAGCCAGGCGGCAACGAACCTGACGCTTCAGTATCGTCGAGTGGGCTCCGGCGGTCGAACCGAAACCGGCGTTTAGATCAGGGAAACGACGAAAACCGACTCACCGTTCCGAGGCGACGATTCCACATCGTTATCAGGACCCTGGGATCTGCTTCCCTCGTTTCGCCGACCATTGCTGCAGCATGAGCCGCCCGTGGTCGAAACACTTGCAGTGTGTCGGGGGTGTCGTAATCTGGCGGGCCGAGACAGTTCTTTTCTTCAGGGATCAATCATGTCAAGCAACACCAGGCGTGGGATCATTCTCGCCGGCGGATCCGGATCCAGACTCCACCCGATCACTCGGGGTGTGAGCAAGCAACTGCTCCCGGTCTACGACAAACCGATGATCTATCACCCGCTCTCGGTGCTGATGCTTTCGGACATCCGGGAGGTGATGATCATCACCACGCCGCATGAACAGGTGATGTTTCAGAACCTGATCGGTGACGGCTCGCAGTGGGGCATGCAGATCGAATGGGCGGTCCAGCCGTCGCCCGACGGCCTCGCGCAGGCCTTCATCATCGGGGCCGACTTCGTCAAGGATCGTCCCAGCGTTCTGGTGCTCGGAGACAACATCTTCTACGGCGCGGATCTTCGGAATCGTCTGCGGGCGATCAGCGATCGTGAAACGGGCGCCACCGTCTTCGCCTACCGGGTCGCGGATCCCGAGCGATACGGGGTGGTCGCCTTCGACGAGGAGATGCGGGCGACCAGCATCGAGGAGAAGCCGGTCGAGCCGAAATCCAACTATGCGGTGACCGGGATGTACTTCTACGACGAGCAGGTCGTGGACATCGCCCGCAACGTGAAACCCTCGGATCGTGGCGAGCTCGAGATCACGAGCATCAACGACTTCTATCTGAAGCAGGGTTCGCTCTCCGTCGAACGCCTCGGAAGAGGATCCGCATGGCTCGACACCGGTACGTTCGAGAGTCTTCTGCAGGCCGGGCAGTTCGTCCAGACGCTCGAGGACCGGCAGGGACTGAAGGTCGCCTGTCCCGAGGAGATCGCCTGGAGCAACGGTTGGATCGATGACGGTCAGCTTCACGAGATCGCTGCGGCGATGTCGAAGAATTCGTACGGGCGTTATCTGCAAGGCCTTCTTTCCGAATGAGGGCGATGTGATCGGTTCTCTCGCGAGCTGGTCGGAACGGNCGTCACGGTGACGCGATTTGAAACGCCACGGCNGGTGCAGGATGGGGATTCCNATGTCCTGGGACACGAATGGACCGGNCAGGCATGACGCGTGAGCAGAGGCCGATACTCGTGACGGGTTGTCCCCGATCGGGGACGACCTGGGTCGGCCGGGTTCTAGGGGCGGCGCGGCTCGCTCGATATTCGCGCGAACCCTTCTTCGTGACCGGGCACCACCCCGGCACGAACTTCAGGGCGCAAGAGTGGTTCGAGCACCTGCGCCCCTCCGACACCGAGCGGATCGATCAGCTTTCGACGCTCTTCTCGGGAAGAGCGCGGCCGTTCGCCCATCTCAACCGAAAGGCGTTCGTCAAGCATCGGATCCGATGGCGATGGATGGAGTTGGTCCGGAGCCGCCGCGACGTATTCAACGTCGTCAAGGATCCACTCGCGGTCATGTCCGCCGAAACGCTCGCGAACGCTTTCGATGCAAGGGTCGTCTTCATGATCCGCCGGCCTGAATTCGTGGTGTCGAGTCACCTCACCCGCGGATGGGATTTCGGCATGGAGAGATTCATCGAAGGGATGAGGCCTCTGAAACTCTTCGAAGATCAGGAACTCGATTCCGCCGAGCGGTCCATTCCATTGGATCCGATTCATCGGGTCTCCCACATGTGGAGGCTGCTTTCGTGCTGGGCACGAACAACGCAGGAACGGAATCCCGATTGGGTCTTCTGCCGTCACGGGGATCTCCTCGAGGATCCGGTGCAGGGGTTTGAAAAGCTGTGCGAACGGATCGGAATCGATTTCTGCCGGAGGCAACGGGCGTTTCTCGATNNGACGAACCGCGCATCCAAGTCGGGATCAGAGCCGCCGGACACAATGACGGTGCGTCGCTCCATCGAGGAGCTTCGAAACAGCAAGTCATCGCTACCGCCGGAATCAGCCGCGATCGTGGCCGAGATCTGCGGGAGCGAGGAGCGGTTCTGGTACTCGGAGCTGGAATCGGACCTGGGCTAGCGCCGTTTCGCCGAGCCCCGCCGCCGACAGGCTCGGGCTTTTTCGTGAATCCCACGGTTCGGAACGACGACCTCGGGCTCCTCGAGGCAGTCTGCCGCATTGGAGGATCGGCTCGATCGCCACCGAACGCGGTTCCGGTGGGTTTCCGGACTCCGNTTCGAACGAGCCGTGGTTCCAGCCTCGAGCAACGAAGCGAATCCGGCGAGGGGAAACGCCGATCGGATTCGGTTTGGTCCGATCCGTCATCGGGGCTATCGTTGGAGNGAATCCCTCTTCGCTCTTCGGCGAGTGATCCGACGAGCGTCGACGACCTGCAGAGACCGACGCGCCATGATCCCNCGACGCCTTTCGACCGTCATCACGTTCCTCGCGATCTTCGCGACGGCCGTGTCGGCTCATGCGCAGCAACGCGGCCGTCCAGTCGTGGATTCGAGCCTCGGCTACAACACGATCCTGACCGACCGTGGAACCCTGCTCCGAGGGGTGAGCCTCGGATGGGACGGTGGTGATCCGCACGGAAGCCTGCCGAAGGTCATTCCGACCACGAATCAACTTCGACGTCTCGCCGTGCAGCATGGGTTGAACACGATTCACCTCTACCTGGAGGGGAATTCGTCACAGAATCCCGATCCCGTCGGCGTCAATCTCGCCGACGCGGACGCACTGGTGCAGGCGACGGCCGACGCCGGTCTGTATCTCATCATCACGATCGGTTGCAACGGCGAGAACGGTTCGATCCACAGCATGGAGTTCGCGAGGGATTTCTGGACGCTCTACGGGGCCCGCTATCGTCAGCAGACGCACGTCATCTACGAGGCCCACAACGAGCCGGCGCTCTACACCCCCAGTCAGTGGACCATCGAGGACTGGAGCAGGCAGGTCGAGCTCTATCAGTTGATGAGGCAGTGGGCGCCGGACACGCTGATCCTGTTGGGGAGTTTCATGGGTTTCGCGGGCGATCCGACCTTCGGCGCGGAGTATCTGGTCGCTCAAGGTGTCTCGTGGGACAACGCGGGGTTCGCACACCACGGCTACGAGAGCAAGGCCGGCATCGAGAACGCGATCTCGATCATGCAGTCGAGTCCGGATTTTCCACCGCTGCTGGCGACCGAGTTCTGGCCCGGTGATACCGAGGGCCAGGGTTACAACAGCATGTACGAGCGGTTTCTGAACGGCTGGATGCAGTTTCAGTGGCTTGGCGCGGACGATGAGGATCTCCATCTCTTCCGATCGAAGATCGACGTCGCGGGCACGATCTGGACGCCCGATGCCGTCACCGCCCGCTGGCCGGCGCTCGGATCACCCGAGGTCCCCGACGATGGAAACGTCGTCGGACTCTACCAGCGGGCCGCCGGACGTTTCCTCCGCGTCGACCAGTCTTCGGGCGGGCGACTGATCGCCGATCGCGACGCCTACGCCGGCGGGGCACAGGCGGATGGGTTCGTGGTCGAGCGAGTCTCCGAGCGACTGTTCCGGCTTCGGTCGCTGGGTGGGAACTACGTGTGGTCGAACGGCTCGGATGACGCGTTGCGGGCCACCGGTGGCTCGCTCGCGGATGCCACGATCTTCGAGTGGATCCAGGTCCCCGACGGTGACCACGTGATCCGCGCCCGAGATGCGGGCGGTCGTCTCCTGCGATGTGATCTCGAATCGGGCCGGGTGTTTCCCGACGCCGAAGACGGTCGGGCGGCAGCGAGTCGGTTCGCGTTGGTGACCTCCGCCGGTGAATTCCCCGATCCGATCGTCGGCACGCCGTTCCATGGTGCGCCGACCCTGCTTCCCGGCCGGGTGGAGGCGGAACACTACGACCTCGGTGGGGCCGGCGTCAGTTACCTCGACAGTGACGCGACGAACAACGGAAACCGGTTCCGGGTCCTCGAAGGTGTGGACATCGAGGCTTCCGAGGATGCGGGCGGCGGCTTCAACGTCGGCTGGATCGCGGTGGGGGAGTGGATCGAATACACGATCGAGGTGCCCGGTGATGACGCCCGCGAATTCCTGCTGGACGTCCGAGTCGCATCACCGGGATCGAACGCGCGATTCGGGCTGAGATTCGACGGGGTCGACTCGAACGGATCGATCCCGGTGCCCGGCACGGGTGGGTACCAGGAATGGTCGACGATCACGCGAAGCGTCGTCCTCGAGTCCGGCCCGCAGATCATGCGATTCGAGAACCGGGGGTCCACGCCGTTCAATCTGAACTGGTTCGAGTTCCGCCCGCGTCCGTGTCCCGCGGACTTCAATGGCGACGGAAGGGTCGACGGCGCGGATCTCCCGATCGTGCTGGGCTCGTGGGGGCGATGTCCGGGCGAATGTCCCGCCGACGTCGACGGCGACGGGGTCGTCGACGCCGCCGACCTCGGGCTCGTGATCGGCGCGTGGGGACCGTGTTCCTGACCCGGTCTCGGATCAGTCGCTTGGCGGCGAGATGAGCCGCCGCCGAACCGAGACCACTTTGCGCTTGACGGCTCGAAAAGGCCCGACTTCGAATCGATGCCAGTGTCGATACCAGTTCCGATTGAACCGACGAGTTCGTTCGACCTCCGCTTCGAATGCCGGGCCCAGCGCTGCGATTCGGGCATCGAAGCGTCGGGCTGCATGATCATGCAGCTCGATGTCGAGGGCGTTTCGCTCGGCGATCAGGGCGAGCAGTTCCGGCGCTGGTGAGGATCCCCGGTCCTTTTTCGGTGCGACGTTCCAGGGCATGTAGCCGCGTCGCGGCCATCCGAGCTCGGTGCGGAAGAGCTGGAACGACTCGTCGAAGCGTTCGGTGAAACCCACCGCGGTGATTTTCCGGTCGACGTTTCGGATCGCGAGGTCGAGGTGCGATCGATCCGTGGGGCCCGCGTCCGGCTGGACGCCGGCGAGCCGCCGGACCTGGCCGTTGTCGAGTTCGGGCAGGGAACGCGCTTCGAGGATCTCCTCGAGCGTGCTTCGGCTCGCGATCGCGTGGTAGCCGTTTCCCGGATCCCGGCGCATGTTGGCATAGGCGGAACGGACCCGCTGCACCGGATCGCGGGGCATGGTGATCACTCGGGTGTCGTCGGGGAGATGCTCGCGAAAGCGGATCGTGCAATGCCCGCTGGAATACAGGAGCGAGCTCGGAACGCGCCTTCGGATCGCCGTGATCGCGGCGGGATGATCGTCCGGTTCGTCCCAGTCGAGCGGGATGTGGAAGACCCTGCGGCCGATGACTCCTGGAACCCGTCCGTGAATCGACGCCGCGATCCCGAAGAGCGCCGTACCGGCGATCTTCGGGACGTGGACGAAGAGCACGGGCGTCGGGCCGGTGATGTTCGTGCTCGCGGTGGGCTTGGAAGGCGTTTGGGACGACATCCAAGCAGCAGCGTATTGGATGCCGGCGGGCGAACGGCGTCCATGTCGACGACTTCGTGGGCATTGGGACCGCCTCCCGGCTCGAATCCGGCTCGGGCCTTTTCCGGTACTCGTCCGTTCCGTGCGAAGGTGGTCGAACTTCACCGTTCAATAACCACGAAAAAGCCCCTCCCGCGAGGGGAGGGGCTTGAATGACCCCAGGGAGAATCGAACTCCCGTTCCCAGGATGAGAACCTGATGTCCTAGCCGCTAGACGATGGGGCCGCTTGTCTCGGTTGCGAGCGAACGCGAAAGTGTAGCATCCGACGTCCGACCGTCAACGGGAGCGTGTCGGAAGGGCCCGATTCGGGGTTTCATCCGCCGTTCCCCGCGTCGGATCGGTGAGGAAGCGATGAGCAACATGCCCATTTCGAGTCCTGACGCGAGGACGCCGACGCACGTGGCCGCGGCGGATGTCCGTCCGGCGCCCGGATCACCGATGAACCCCGGATTTTCGAACCGAGCCTGCGTCGAGCAGAACGCCCTCCAGAAGGACCCCATCCGATGAGTTTCGGCCCCGACCACNCNCCCTTCGACGCGATCGGCGGCGAACCGCGGGTTCGCGAGCTCGTCGATCGTTTCTACGATCACATGGACGAAGACCCCGACTGTGAGACGATTCGGAAGTTGCATCCGTCGGATCTCGGCGAGAGTCGCGACAAGCTCTCCGATTTCCTGTGCGGATGGATGGGCGGTCCACCGCTGTACATGCAGAAGCACGGTCATCCGAAACTTCGAATGCGACATGCTCCGTTTCCCATCGGGAACGCCGAGCGGGATCAGTGGCTCGCGTGCATGGCGGCCGCCATGAACGATCTGAAGGTCGAGGGCGAGTTGCGGACCTTTCTTGACGCCCGGTTCGCACACGTGGCCGACTTCATGCGGAATCGACCCGAATAGCCGAAATTCGACCGGTTCTTGACGATCGACGGACGACCTGCGAGCCTGAACCTCCCCGAACCGCCGGTTCGTCGAATCCAGGCCCGGAGAATCGCCCATGCCAGCCAGTCGATCACGTCTTCTTCTCGCGTCGCTCGGTATCGCCGGGTTCGCCGGCGCCTTCGCGTTCACCGACGCTCGGCCCCCGGAAGGGGCCGACGACTGGAAGGTCCACGACATGGACCGGCCGCAACCGGCGATGGTCACGCCCGGAGTCCCCGGAACCGCGACCACCCCGGGGACGGCCCCCAGCGATGCGATCGTGCTGCTCGGGAAGGGGTCGGGCCTCGACGCGTGGAAGAACGGCAAGTGGAAGGTCGGCAACGACGGCGTCATGAAGGTCGTCCCCGGCTCCGGTGACAACCACACCCGCCAGTCCTTCGGCGACTGCCAGTTCCACATCGAATGGAAGGTTCCGGCGGATCGGGAATGCGACGGCCAGAAGGGCTGCAACAGCGGCATCTTCTTCCTCGATCGATACGAGGTGCAGATCGTCGGCTCGAATCCGAACCAGACCTTCCCGGACGGTCAGGCGGGTTCGCTCTTCGGGCAGTATCCGCCGATGGTCAATCCCTGCCGGCCCAACGGCGAGTGGAACACCTTCGACATCGTCTTCACGGCGCCCCGCTTCGACGGCGACGGGAAGCTCGTCAGTCCCGCGAACACCACGCTTCTCTTCAACGGCGTTCTGGTGCTCGATCACGCGGAGAACATGGGAATCACCGTCTTCGGATCTCGTGCGAAGTACTCGCCCCACGAGCCGACCGGGCCGATTCGAATCCAGGACCACGGTGATCCCCTCGAGTTCGCGAACATCTGGGTCCGACCCCTTCCGGCGCGTGCCCGCGCCTGGTGAATCCGCCTCCGCGGCGAATCGCGTCACCCTCGGGACCGAGCCCGAATCTTCAGGATCGCAGTCACACGGAGTTGAAAACAAGATGCCCAATCTCAAGCAAGTTCTCGCCGGATCGATCGTGGTCGGAATCCTTTCGAGCGTCGCGTTGGTCACCGCAGGGCAGGACGAGATGCCGCCGGTCGTGACCCCGGGTGTTCCCGGGCTTCCGGACCGACCCGGCACCGCGCCCAGTGATGCGGTGGTCCTGCTCGGCCCCGGCACCGGCTGGAAGGCGTGGCGACGAAGCGCCGACACCGAACCGTCCGAGTGGAGCGTCGACGCGGACGGGATCGGTCAGGTGACGCCTGGCAAGGGGAACATCCGGACCCGGGCCGAATTCGGCGACTGCCACATCCACGTCGAGTGGCAGGTTCCGGAAGGCCGCGAATGCAACGGGCAGTCCGGGTGCAACAGCGGTGTCTACGTCATGGGTCGCTACGAGGTCCAGATCCTCGGGGCCTTCGACAACGACACTTATCCGGGGGGGACCGCCGGCGCCTGGTACAACCAGCACGTGCCGCTCGCGAATCCCTGCCGTCCGCCGGGCGAGTGGAACACGTACGACATCATCTTCCGGGCGCCGCGATTCGATGCGGACGGCAACCAGCTCGAGCCGCCGATGGGCACGGTGATCTTCAACGGCGTGGTGGTGCAGAACAACGCCATCATCAAGGGCCCCACCGGATCCTCGATGCTGAAGGGGCCCTCTTCGACGGGACCGCTCTTCCTCCAGGACCATTCGGACCCGATCCGCTTCGCGAACATCTGGGTCCGGCCGCTCTAGCGTCGGTCGCCGACTCCATCCACCAAGCCGCCGCCCTCCGTGCACCGCCCGGGGGGCGGTTTCGATGCGGGCCAGGCCCGCCTTGAAGCGAGGATTCTCGGAAGTTCGCGGCCGACCCGGCGATCTCGTCGGTCCCCGCGGCGGCCGCTGGAACCATGATCGACCGCTGCTAGACTTCGAGGTCGGGAAATTTCCATCGGAGTCGTTCTCATGGTTCTGAACACGTCGACCCGCCGGTCGTCCGTCACCTCCGCCCTCGTCGTCCTGCTCGTCGCCGTGATGTCGTTCGCGACGGCGGTTCGTGCGACCGCGCAGTCGACGCGGTCGGGGCCGGGGGCCACGCTCTACGACGACGCCGACGGCGAGGGGACGACGTTTCGGACGTGGGCGCCCAACGCGAACTGGGTCTCCGTGGCAGGGTCGTTCAACGGGTTCAATCCCGACGCGCATCCCCTCGGTTCGGAGGGTGACGGGTGGTGGTCGCTGGACGTGCCCTACGTCACCGCCGGTGCCCGCTACAAGTTCGTGATCCGGAACGGTGCCGAGGAACTCTGGCGCCGGGATCCGTGGGCCCGTCGACTCACCAGCTCCGTCGGTGATCCGCTGGTCTACGACCCGACGGCATACGAGTTCCAGGCGGAAGGGTTCGCGACGCCGGCGTGGAACGAGACCGTGATCTACGAGCTGCACGTCGGGACCTTCGGGGCGTTGACCGGCGATCCGATCCCGGCCGGTTTCGACGACTGCATCGAGAATCTCGACCACCTCGAAACGCTCGGCGTGAACTGCGTCGAGGTGATGCCGGTCAACGAGTTCGCGGGGGACGTGAGCTGGGGCTACAACCTCGCCCATCCGTGGTCGGTCGAAAGCGCCTACGGCGGTCCCGACGCGTTCAAGCGATTCGTGGACGCCTGTCATGACCGCGGTATCGCCGTCCTGCTCGACGTGGTCTACAACCACTGGGGACCGAGCGACCTCGATCTCTGGCAGTACGACGGCTGGAGCGAGAACGGCAATGGCGGGATCTTCTTCTACAACGATCCGGTCCGGGCCGAGACGCCGTGGGGACCCCGGCCCGACTTCGGCCGCGGCGAGGTCCGGAGCTACATCCGTGACAACGCGCTGCTCTGGTTGCAGGAGTTCCGGGTGGACGGTCTCCGGATCGACGCCACCAAGTACATGCGATCGGTGCCGGAGGCCGGAACGGACCTGCCCGAGGGCTGGTCGCTCATGCAATGGATCAACGAGTCGATCGAGGCGACCCAGCCCTGGAAGATCACGATCGCGGAGGACTGGGGCGACGAGTCGTGGTTGAGTCGGACGGTCGACGAGGGTGGTGCGGGATTCGGGAGCCAGTGGGACGGGGTCTTCCTGCATCCGGTCCGGAGTCTCGCCACCACCGTGGATGACGAGGACCGGAGCATGTTCGCGCTCCGGGAGTCGGTGACCAAGTACTTCAACGGTGACGCGACGCAGCGGGTGGTCTTCACCGAGAGCCATGACGAGGCGGCAAACCAGCCCAGGCTTCCCGAAGCGATCTGGCCGGGGAACGCAGACGGCTGGGAGGCGAAGAAGCGATCCACGCTCGCCGCCTCGGTGGTGTTCTCCTCGCCGGGGATTCCGATGATCTTCCAGGGACAGGAGTTCTTCGAGGACGGGGTGTGGACCGATGCGGCACCGATGGACTGGGAGCGGATGGAGACGTTCGGCGGGATCTTCGAGTTGTACCGGGACCTCGTCCACCTGCGTCGAAATCTCGGCGGGGCGACCCGTGGGCTCTGCGGCAACGGAACCAACTTCCACCATCTGGACGATGTCGGGAAGGTGGGGGCGTGGCATCGGTACGACCAGGGTGGCGTCGGGGACGACGTGGTGATCGTGACGCACTGGACCAACGAGTTCCGCGGCGACTACCGGATTGGCTTCCCCCGAGGCGGGACCTGGCACTGCGTCTTCAACGGAAACGCGACCGAGTACGACGATGCGTTCACCGGCGGCGGGCCCACCGAGGTCTTCGCGGAGCCCCTTCCCTGGGACGGGATGGATCACAGCGCCTCGTTCGAGCTGCCGCCCTACACCTGCCTCATCTTCTCGCAGCGGATTCCCGAGGATCCCGGAAGCGGAAACGAACAGGACGGTCCGATCCTCGTGGACGGCGTTCGGGACGATCTCTACGGTCCGCCGCTGCTCGTGCAGGACACCCAGACCGGATTCGGTGACGCGTCGCTGGGCCTCATCGATCACGCGAACGGGTCCGAACTCGACGGCCTGGCCGCGCGGGTCGAGGACGACACGCTCTACCTGCACTTCGCCGGCAACCTCGAGAGCAACTTCAACAAACTCGACGTCTTCATCGACGCGATCGAGGGCGAGGGTCAGGGCACGCTTCGGGACGACAATCCCGAGGTGAAGTTCGGGGGCCTCAACCGCATGGGCGGAAGCGGTCGCGGTGGATCTCCGGGGCTCCGGTTCGATCCCGGGTTCGAGGCCGACTTCTGGATCGACTTCACCTGCGGCGGCGAGATCGGCGTCGGCTTCGACACCTTCATCAACTGGTCGCGACTCGCCACGGGCGGGGGAGCGTCGGTCGACTGGGGCTTCGCCGGGCCCGGTGGCCCCGGTGCCGGTCAGGCGATCCATGCATCGAACGGCATCATCGCGACCATCGACAATCGGAACACGGGGGGCGTGCCCGGAGGCGACGGGCTCGATTCCGGGGCGGGGGTGGACACCGGCGTCGAATTCGCGATTCCGCTCTCCGTCCTCGGTGCATCCGGCGGACCGATTCGCGTGACCGCCTTCATCAACGGCAGTGGGCACGACTTCCTCTCGAACCAGGTCCTCGGTCCGATCGGCGGTGGCGTGAATCTCGGTGAGCCTCGCATCGTCGACTTCGGAACGATTCCCGGAGCACAGTGGGTCGGCGTGCCTGCCGCCGAACCGGAGTGCCCGGGCGACCTCGACGGCGACGGTCTCGTCGACGGTGCCGACTTCGGCGTTCTGCTCGCATCCTGGGGCTCCTGTGAAGCATGCCCGGCGGATCTCGATGGCGACGGTCTGGTCTCCGGTGCGGATCTCGGGGTGATGCTCAGTCGCTGGGGCCCATGTCCCTGATCGGTAATCCGCTTCGCCACCCCGGCGTCCTCCAAAATTCAGCGGCTTCCCGTTGGATCCTCGCAGGTTGAAGGGTACATTTGAATGTCCCGGACATCGGGGTCCGAAATGAGTCGCAGGTCGGGCCCGGAGATGCCTCCGGTCTGGAGCAAACCGAGATGAGACACGTGACCGCCATCTTTTCGTCACTCACCGCCGCATCGATCATCGCGTCCGCACACGGTCAGGAATGCGACGGCGTCGCCGACGCGGCCTACGGAGAACCGCTCGTGGTGCAGGACACCTCGACCGGATTCGGGAACGCGGATCTCGGTGCGATCGACTTCGCGAACGGCTCGGAAGCGGACGCCGGCTTCGGATACATCTCGGACGGCGTGCTTCACCTGGTGATCGCCGGCAACCTCGAGAGCAACTACAACAAGCTCGAGATCTTCATCGATGCGGTTCCGAACGAAGGTCAGAATCCGATTCTCGGAAACAACTCCGAGATCGACTTCGGGGCGTTGAACACGATGGGACGCTTCGAGGATCCCGACACCGGTGAAGTCCAGCCCGGTCTGACCTTCGACGCCGGCTTCACCGTCGACTACTGGATCTCCTTCACCAGTGGTCCGGGGGCACCGCCGAAGAAGGGCGGCGAGCCGGGTTACGACACCTACATCAACTACGCCCAGCTGCTCACGGGCGGCGGTGACACGGCCATCTCCGGATTCGCCGGCCCGGGCGGCGCGGGTGCGGCCGGCGCGCTGTTCACCGAGAACGGCATCCTTGCGGCGATCGACAACTCGAACGTGCTGGGCGTGGTCGGCGGCGACGGCGTCGACGATGGCAGCGGCGTCGTCACCGGCGTCGAGATCCACATCCCCCTCGACGCCCTCGGACACGCCGCCGGCGATCCCATCAGGGTCTCCGCGTTCATCAACGGAAGCGGTCACGACTTCATCTCGAACCAGGTCCTCGGCGGACTCGGGGGCTCGGCGAACCTGGGGTTTCCCCGCTTCGTCAACTTCGAGGACATCGAAGGCGACCAGTTCTTCGTGGTCGACGGCGACGGTGGTGGCGGTGATGGCTGTTTCGGAGACGTGAACGGCGACGGCCAGGTCGACGGGGCCGACTTCGGATCGCTGCTGGCGAGCTGGGGCGTGTGTCCGTCCTGTCCGGCGGATCTCAACGACGACGATGTCGTCGACGGCGCCGACGTCGGCCTGATCCTCTCGGTCTGGGGTCTCTGTCCCTGATTCGATGGACGGATTCAGGAGCTCGATCGCACGCATCGCGAGCTTGCGGATCAAATGCGGATCAAATGCCGATCAAGGCCCACCGGCGATCCGGGGCGGCCGTGGCGCCGGTCCGACGTCGTCGCCGCGGTCGGTGAGTCGATCCGGGGCGGTCAAGGGCGATTGGCGGGCAGATAGGCCTGGGTGACGTAGTCCGCCACCATGCGATGGGTGCTGAAGGGCCCCGGGATGGTGGCGGCGCTGCGGAGCGCCCGCTTCATCCACCGCTTCGGAACGCCGTCCCGGCCACGCGCGAAGAACTCGGGGATCAGATGGTCCTCCAGCACTTCGTACATCGCGTGCGCGTCCGCGGCATCACGCGCCGCCGCGCCGGATCGCTTCGGCTCGCCCACGATCTCGAAGCCGTTTCGACCGTCGAAACCCTCGGGCCACCAGCCATCGAGGATCGAGCAGTTCACCCCGAGGTGCATCGGCGGCTTCATGCCGCTGGTGCCGCTGGCTTCGTGGGGCCGAATCGGGTTGTTCAGCCAGACGTCGCAGCCCGAGGTGAGTTCGCGGCCGATCCGCATGTCGTATTCCTCGAGAATCGCGATTCGTCCCCGGAATTCGGGTCGACGACTCATGCGGTACACCATGCCGGCGAATTCCTGTCCCTCGCCGTCGCGGGGATGGGCCTTGCCGGCGAACACGATCTGCACCGGACGATCCGGGTCGTTCAGCATCGCGGCGAGTCGGGCGCGATCCCGGAAGATCAGCGGGGCGCGTTTGTAGGTCGCGAACCGCCGGGCGAAGCCGATCGTGAGCGCGTCTTCGCGCAGACCGGCGCCGGCCGCCAGTCGCTCGCTCGGATCGTCGCCGCGCTGCACGGACTGTCGGACGAGCCGATCGCGCATGGAGCCGACCAGCCGGGCCCGGAGAACGTTCCGCAGTTCCCATGCCGCGGCGGGATCGACGTTCGTCGCCTTCGACCACGCGGCTTCATCCGGTTTCGCGAGCTCGGGCTTCAGGCGGATGTGCCTCCGCCAGAACGCGGCCGCCGCGGGATCCAGCCAGGTGCCGGGATGGACGCCGTTGGTGATCGATCCGATGGGGACGTCCTTCAGGGTCTCGGCCTCGGGATAGACCGATCGCCACATCTCCCGGCTGACCTCGCCGTGGAGTTTCGCGACGCCGTTGACGTGTTCGGCGAGTCGAAGGGCGAGGATCGTCATGCACAACGGTTCCGACCGGTCGCCCGGCGTCTCCCGTCCGAGGTCCGCGAAGGATCGGCTGGTGAATCCGGCCCGGCGGAGGACGCTGCTCATGACCGCGGCCGCATCACGGGCGGGATATCGATCGTGTCCGGCCGGCACCGGGGTGTGGGTGGTGAAGACCGTCGACGCACGAACCCGGGCGACCGCGTCGGACCGGTCGGTCCCCTCCTCGACGAGTCGGGCGATCCGCTCGACCGCGGCGAACGCGGCGTGACCTTCGTTGAGGTGGTGGACGGTCGGCCGCTCGTCCATCGCTTCAAGGGCCATCGCGCCGCCCACCCCGAGGAGCACCTGCTGCCGCATTCGGAGATCGGGTTCGCCCTTGTAGAGACCTTCGGTCAGCCGGCGATCCGCCGGTCGGTTCTCGGGGAGATCGGCGTCGAGCAGCAGGAGGGACGTGTCGCCCAGGGCAAGTCGCATGATCCGCGCCGTGACGCTTCGGCGGCCGATCGGACAGGCCACGGACGAACCAGTCTCCTCGAGCGGATATCGATCGAAGTCGTACGTCGGATAGAGGATCCGCTGGCTGCCGTCGGCTTCGAACTGCTGGCGGTAGTAGCCGTGCCGATACAACAGGCCGACTCCCACCAGGGGGACGCCGAGGTCCTCGGCGCTCTTGACGTGGTCGCCCGCGAGCACGCCGAGGCCGCCGGAATACTGCTGCATCGATTCGTGGATCGCGAACTCGGAGCAGTAGTAGGCGACCTTCAGTCGACGATCACGGCCGCGGTGATTCGACTTGAACCAACGAGGGGCGCGGCGTGCGTCCGCCAGCGTCCGTTCCGCGGCGTCGAGCGCCTGGAGAAAGCACGCGTCCGCCGCGGCGGCCGCGATCCGAGCCTTCGAGGTCGACAGCACGGTCTCGATCGGGGCGTGATTCCTCGCCTCCCAGGCGATCGGGTCGAGCATTGCGAACGGCCGCTGGGCCGGTTCGTGCCAGGACCAGGCGAGGTCCTCCGCGATTCGAAGCAGGCGGGTCAGCAGGTCGTCGATCGAGGGTGTTGACGGGCGTGGCATGGAAGAATCCGGATCGAAGCGTGGCGGTGGATGAGGAAGTGGTGGCAACGTGGAATTGAGCGGGTCAGCCGAGGCGTTCGGCCGTCGAGGCGAGGACGTTGAGCCGCCGGGCGAGTCGGGTGGTCGCGTCACCTCGTCGCATCCGCCAGCACCAGTGGCCGGTCGGTTCGCCGGGACGGTTCATGCGGGCTCGCCGACCGAGACCCAGCAGATCCTGCATCTGGACGATCGCGGTATCCGCCGGGCTGGTGAATGCCAGTCGCGTCATGGTTTCGGCCGGTTCGGAGGCGGCGGAGGGTCCGGCGTACGCCGAGAAGCGACGACGGGCGTCCGCGTCGATGGCCCGATACCAACCCACCACGGTGTCGTTGTCGTGGCTCCCGGGATACACGGCGGAGGCACGCGGGTGGTTGTGCGGAAGTTCTTCGCCGGCCTCCGGCGTCCCGAAGAAGGCGCTCTGCAGAATCCGCATTCCGACGATGCCGAAGCGATCGCGGAGCCGAATCAGCTCCGGCGTCCGGTCTCCGAGATCCTCGGCGATGAACGGAAGCGGACCGATTTCACGCGTGATTGAATCGAGCAGTTCTTCGCCGGGCGTGCGGCGCCACCGACCGGTACTCGGATCCGACGTGTCGCGCGGAATCTCGAAGGCCTTTTGAAATCCGACGAAGTGATCGATCCGGACCAGATCGAACCGTTCGAGCGTGGTGCGGACGCGACTTCGCCACCAGGCCCAGTCCTCCGACCGGTGGGCGGCCCACTTGTAGTGCGGGTGTCCCCAGAGCTGCCCATGATCGACCGCGGTCGCGCCCCAGACCGACTGTCCGGCNTCNGTGGGATCGNNCGANGGGGGNACGCCGGTCAANACGGTNGGATCNCCGTTNCGGTCGANTCGNAAGAGATCGGNCCGNGACTCGACGTCGGCGCTGTCCGGNGCGCAGAAGATCGGNAGNTCNCCGATGAGNCGGAGGTCCAGATCGCGGGCATGNCNTCGGAGNNNGCNCCATTGACGNTCGAGNATGAACTGGAGGAACGCGTGGTACGACGGATCACGCTCCGCGTCGGTGCTTNAACGACCGAGTCGTGCCGGTGCCGATGCATATCGACACCAGTCGTCGAGCCAGTCCGCCTGTCGCATCCGAAATTCCTCGGCGGCCGCGCCATGCAGGCCCATGCGTCCCCGCCGGGTCTGGAATCGTCGAAACGCGGCTTCCAGCAGCGGACGCTTCCATCGTCTGGCCCGACGCCACGACGCGCGGCCTCGATCGTCGCGGGTCGACGCCTCGCGTCCGATGCGGGTGGCGGAGGCGGGCAGATAACCGTCTTCGACGAGGTCCGCGATCGAGGTGAGCATCGGTTCGATCGCGAAGCTCGATCGAGCGCTGTAGGGGCAGTCGTCGTCGCCCACGGGGCCGATCGGAAGCATCTGCCAGCGACGAAGGCCCGCGCTCGCCGCCCAGCTCGCGAAACGCCGGGCGGTGGGGCCGAGGTCGCCGATCCCGAACGCACCATCGGTCGACGGNAGCGACGTCGGATGGAGGAGGACGCCCGCCGCGCGATCGGTGAGGAGAGGATGGATTTCACACGTTGCTGAGGAACTCATTCGATCGTTCTCAACGGTTGATTCGGGCTCAGCGTGATGGTCCGGATTCCCGATGGTTCGCGATCCGGGGTGGATGCACGACGAGAGTATGACCAGTCGCCCGACGTCGTGGCGGGTGCCGGCGAGTTCTCGTTCCGGTGCCCGGTGTTCATCGGGGGCGGGCCCAGACGCGACCGGAGATCCCATGGATCACGCACGACGACGGCGACCCCGCGTCGGGGACTTCGCCCGGGAAATGCGGGGTGTCCGGGTCGCCGAAGACCGGGGTCCACCCCTCGCCGAGATCGAGCCCGACTCGGGCCGCCTCGCGGCCGGCGTTCAGCACCACGAGCACGGTTTCATCCGCATCCTCCCGCAGGAAGGCCCAGACGTCCTGATCGTCGTCCACGAGCACGGTTCGGATGTCGCCGGTTCGAAGTGCCGCATGGCCGTTCCGCAGGGCGATCGCGTCCCGGTAGAAGGCGAGATGCGTCGGCATGACCGCCTGCCCGGGCTCGTCGTACGGCTCGAGATCCTTCCAGAGCATCGGCTTGCGATTGTTGGGATCGTCGGAGCCCCACATGCCGGCCTCGTCGCCGTAGTAGATCATCGGAGCGCCCGGCGAGGTCATCTGCAGGAAGGCGAAAAGCCGTGCCCGGCGATAGCAGTCTTCGTTCGGCTTGCCGCCGTCGTAGGTCGGATCACCCTGTTCGCGATTGCCTTCGTCGAATGCGCGATCGGGATTGAAGANCTTGGAGACCAGGCGATCGGTGTCGTGGCTGTCCGCGAGGTTCTGCATCACCGCGGTGACCTCCGGTGGATACGCGGCCCGGAGGTCGGCGAGACGACGATCGAGTTCCGACGCCGCGATCTTCATCTCGTCGTGTCCGATCCACGCGAGCGCCGCCTCGGCGAACGGATAGTTCATCACGGCGTCGAAGGTGCGGCCGTCGAGCCAGTNCGGCGCCGTCTTCCAGATCTCACCGACGATGTACGCGTCGGGATTGACCTCCCGGACCAGTCGGCACCACTCGATCCAGAAGGACATCGGCACCTCTTCGGGAACATCCAGCCGCCAGCCGTCGATGCCGTCGGCGGGATCGCCGTCGCCGTCGGGATCCATCCACCGTCGGGTCACCGCCGCGAGGTGTTCGCGAAGCGTGCGGGACGCGATGCCGTGTTCGGGGCTCTTGCGAAAGGCGGGCAGTTCGTCGAATCCCGCCCAGCCGTCGTACTCGAACGGATCCCACGACCGGATGCTGAACCAGTCCGCGAACGGCGACTCGACGCCGCGTTCCTTCACGTCGATGAACGCGGGATGATCGACCCCCACGTGGTTGAAGACGCCGTCGAGAATCACCCGGAAGCCGCGTCGCTTCGCCTCGCGAAGGAAGTCGAGGAACACGAGATCGCTTTTCGACCAGATCCAGGTGGTGGGGTCGTCGAGCCGTTCGCGGGCGATGGTCTCCGNGAAGTCCGGAGCGCCGGCGCCGAAGTGCTCGTCGACATGTCGGTAGTCGGCCGCGTTGTACTTGTGGTGGGTGGACGCCTGGAATATCGGGTTGAGGTAGATCGCGTTGACGCCGAGCGATTCGAGATAGGGAAGCCGGTCCTTCAATCCCTGCAGGTCGCCGCCGTAGTGGCGATCGAAGATGAAGTGCTCGTAGAAGGTCTGGCCGTCCCGCCCCTCCCAGGGGCTGGCCTCGTACCAGGCCGCGGTCCACGGCTGAACCGGNTCCGGATCATTGGCGGCGTCGCCGTCCCNGAACCGCTCGACCATCACCTGATACCAGATGGCGTGCTTCGCCCAGTCCGGGGTTCGGACCATCGGGATNTCGGGCTCGGAATCCGGCACTTCGGGGTCTCCAGGAANCGGGGCGANGGGGAANGCGACGGCCCCGGGCCTANNTCGCATCGGCTCCTCGTGGAGGCCGGTTGGATCATTCCAACGGAATGTCGTCGGTCGCGGTCGANGACCGGGGGGAATTTTCGAAATCCGGTTGCAACGCGACTTCGCGGGCGTCAAANTNGAGACTNGNTCGTCCGGGAATCGGACGNNCGAGTTNCCTGTTCCCTGCGAGGAGAGACCGATGACCCACTCCGTTCCNGTGATCACCCTGATCNTCACCGCGAGTTGTTCGACGCTGGCCGTCGCGGACCTCTACACCGATGCCGCGGGCGACATCTTCGACGNNGGCCTCGGCAACCTGGACATNCTCGGGGCCGAGGTCACCAACGACGANTTGAATCTCTACGTGACGGTGGAGGTCGCCGCGGATGTCACCGCCGTGAACTGGGGCAAGTACCTCCTGTTCCTCGACACCGGCGATGGTGGCGCCGTGTCCGGCTCGGCGGGCAACGATCCCTACAACAATCCCTGGAATCGACGGGTCACCGCCACCGACGGCATCGATGCGTTCCTCGGCAGCTGGGTCGACGGCGGTGGTGGCAGTCTCGCCTACACCTGGAACGGTGGCGGTTGGAACGACGACGGCAACCTGGGCGTCGAGATCGCCGGAAGCGGGAGCCTCGGTTCGGTGAGCTGGACGATCTCCCTCGACCTGCTCGGGCTCGCGGTGGGGGACACCTTCGCCTTCGACATCGCCACGACCGGCGGCAACGACAACGACCCCGGCATCGACTTCCTGTCGACGGACGTCGTCCAGGCGGGTTGGGGCGAGAACTCCACCTCGCCGATGGCGGTGTCCTACACGGTGGTACCCGCCCCGGGTGCCCTCGGGCTCCTCGGTCTCGCCGGCCTCGCGGCTCGGCGTCGACGGAACTGAGCGTCGGATCACGAATTCGATCGATGACACCGGACCGTGGCGACCGCCGCGGTCCGGTGTCGTTCTTCGAGTGAACCGTCACGGGCCCGTTGCGGCCGGAATCAGGCCTCGTCGGTCCGCTCGGTGGTCCGACTTCCCGCGGGCGGTCTCGGATCGTCGCGTTCCGGTACTTCGGCGCTCAGCACGGGTTGATCCTCCTGCTCCTGGTCGCGCTGTCGAGGTCCCCGGACGTGCCGCAGTCGGTTCGCGGCGTTGTGGGCCGCGATCTTGTAGACCTCGGCGAGCGTCGGGTAGTTGAAAACGCTGTTCATGAAGAAGTCGAGTCCGCCACCGAGGGAGATGACGGCCTGGCCGATGTGCACCAGCTCGGTCGCGTTCGTGCCGATGCAGTGCACCCCGAGGAGATCGTGCGACTCCCGGTGGAAGAGCATCTTGAACGTCCCGGTGTCGTCGCCGAGGATCTGGCCCCGGGCCGTCTCGCGATAGCGCGCGACGCCGACCTCGTAGGGGATCCGGTCGCGGGTGAGCTGCTCCTCGGTCGCGCCGCACATGGAGATCTCGGGAACCGCGTAGATCCCGTAGGGATAGAGCGTGCCGAAGTTCTCCGCCTCGTAGCCGAACATCCGGCAGGCGGCGATCCGCCCTTGTTCGCTGCTGGTCGCCGCGAGGGCGGGGAAGCCGACCACGTCGCCCGCCGCGTAGATGTCGGGGACGTTGGTGCGGAACGCCTCGTCGACCGGAATCCGGCCCCGGTCGTCGGTCTCGACGCCCGCACTCCCGAGATGCAGCGGGGCGGTGGCGGGCGCGCGACCGATCGAGAAGAGCACGCAGTCCGCGATGATCCGCTTGCCGCTCTCGAGTTCGAGTTCGACTTCGGGACGACCTTCCTCGAAGATCTCCACCCGGGCGACCGCTTCGCCGAGCCGGAAGGTCACGTCCTTCTTCCGCATCTGGTGCATCAGCTCGTCGACGATCTCGTGATCCACGAAGTCCAGGAGCTGGTCGCGACGATCGACGAGGGTCACTTGAACGCCGGCGGTCGCGAAGATCGAGGCGTATTCGACGCCGATGACGCCGCCACCGACCACCGCGAGATTCGAAGGGAGCTTCTCCATCTTCAAGACGTCGTCGGACGTCATGATCAGCCGGCCGTCGCTCGGGCCGGTCGGCGGCGCGGCCGCGTTGGTGCCGCACGCCACCATGATGTTGCCGGCGGTCACCGTCCGCGTACCCGCGTCGTTGGTGATCGCGACCCGCTGGGAATCGACGAAGGACGCCTCGCCTTCGAGCACGGTGATGTCGTTCCGAGCGAGGCTGTTCCGCACCACCCGCGTCTCCGACGCGATCACCTCGTTGACCCGGGCGATGAGATCCGGCATCTCGGGTCGCTTCCGAATGCCGTATTCGTTGTCACGCTCGCCACTGACGCTCGAGATGATCGCCTCCCGAAGCGTCTTGGAGGGAATGGTCCCGGTGAAGGTGCACACCCCGCCGACCCTACGTCGCTTCTCGATCAAGGCGACCCGCTTGTGAAGCTTGGAGGCCTGGATCGCGGCGGACTGGCCGGCCGGGCCGCTCCCGATGACGAGGAGGTCGAAGTCGTGGGTGTCGCTCATGACAAGAGCCTACCCGCAGCCGGTCGATCCCTGATTCCCGCCGGATGGATCCTTCCATCAGGAATCCCCTCCGGTCCGGGCCGGAGGGGATTCGATGAAGGTGAGGATGTGACGAGCTGCTGACCGGTCAGGGACAAGGGCCGTAGGCCGAGAGCAGCATGCCGAGATCGGCGGAGGCCACGACGCCGTCGCCGTTCAGGTCGCCGAGGCAGGTCCGAGGCAGGCTGCAGGGGCCCCAGTGTCCCAGCAGGATTCCGAGGTCGGCACTGTCGACGTCACCGTCGCCATCGAGGTCGGCGTTGCAGCGCGGCGCTTCGCCAGCCCACCCGTTGACGGTGAGGTGCCACTCGAAGCCCGGGAATCCGATGTCCGCGAGGGTGAGATACTCGGGAATTCCGCAGGTCTCCGAGCGGATGAACGTGGTGCCGTAGGTCGTCGCGGAGGATCCCGCGAAGCTCGTGAAGCCCGACGGCTGGAAGGGAAGCTGCATCTCGACCACGAGACTGGAACCGTCCGAGAGGTCCACTTCGACCGGGGTGTCGAAGCTGACGGTCTGGAATGCGAGGTCTCCGTCGAGAATCGGCTGGATCCCGAACGGCTCGCTCGCGATCAGCTCGAGCTCCAACGGGGCTCCCGTGGAGCTGAAGACGCTGCATCGGTGGAGATTGAGGATGGCATCGCAGTACCCGCCGGAGTTCCGGATGCCGACGTCGAGGCACGAGACGTCGAACCGTTCAGAGCCGATCTGGGAAGCGTTGTAGACCCTCGCCCAGGCGTTGTCGAGCGTGAAGTCGTCCGCGGAACTGTAGCAGGCGACGCCGCCCTGCTCGAGTCCTTCGAAACCGTCGGCCGTGAAGGAGTCGGGGCCGGGGTCGTTGCAGATCTCCTCGCCGAAGCCCGACTCGATTTCGAAGAACCGGGTGGAACCGCTGACCTCGAAGGAGACCGCGAGAAGCGGCGTGCCGGTCGGGCTCTCGCTGGCGGCGATGAAGGTGAGACCTTCAGGGGCGAGGTCACCGGCGGTACCCGCTTCGGCGTCACCCGAGAAATCCCGGGTGTTGATGTAGGTCAGGAAGGCGGGTTCCGTGGGATCGGAGAGGTCGAAGGCCATGATGCCCCCGATCCGCTCCAGCCCGACGAAGGCGACCGGACGGCCGAGATTGAGGTAGCCGATCGTGATTCCCTCCGGTTCGGGGCCCTTGTCGTCGGATCGGTTGTCGAAGCTGTCGTTCTCGTCGTTGGTCGAGTTGAAGTTCTCGCCGAGCACCGACGCGGTCACCGACTCCATCAGGTCTCCCGTGTCGGCGACGAGGTTGCCTTCGTCATCGAAGATGCTCATAGAGCGGGCGCCGAAGCTGAACAGGGCGTCGTAGTCCCCGTCGCCGTCCGTATCGCCGAGCGAGGCGTCCACCCGGATCCGCCCGAGGTTCCGCGACTGCTGCAGGAAATCGGCGTCGGGGAACGCGGCGGGGTCCAGCGTGAGACTGCCGACCCTGACCTCGTTGCTGTATCCGTCGTAGTCCCGACTGTCCCCTTCGTTCGCGGTCGCGATGAAGGTGGCGCCGTCGACTTCGAAGGTCGCGATCGCGTCCGGCATGTAGATACCGCTGATCGGCCACTGGGCGATGTTGATGGCATCGTCGCGATTGCTCGCGTCGAGTCGATTCTCGAGCAGGCTGTGGTCCTTGAATCCCATCGAACGGACCCACATCCACTCGCGGTTCGCGACGTCGAACTTCGCGAAGGCGTTGTTCTCCTGAAGGGCCACGAAGAGGGTCGATCCGTCCGCGGAGAACGCGACGTACTCGGGCTCCATGGCCTGGGCGAAGGTGGTGCCTTCGGGGCTGCTGAGCACGATGTCGTCACCGACGATCGAGGGATCGATCCCTTCGAAGGTGAAGGTCGTCGAGGTGCCCTTGGCGACGTCGAGTATCGTGATCCCGCCCGGTGGATCGATCGTGTACTCGTCGTTCGGCTGGCCCTCGTCCGCGGTCACCACGAGCCCGCCGTCCGGGCTGAAGGTGATCATGTCCGGAAGGGCACCGGCGGGATGGGTGGTGGTCGTGCCGTCGTCGAGATTCACGAGCACGATGGTCCCCGGATCGGTCTCCACCGGCGCCCCGACGGCGGCGGCCAGGAGGCGGGATGCGGCATCGACGTCGACCGACTGGATTCCGTCTCCGTACTTCGCAAGGGAGATCGTGTCGATCAAGGACGGTGAGTCCGGATTGCTCGCGTCGAGGACGTCGATCGTGTCCGAATCCGAGTTGGTGACGAAGAGCCGGCTGGTGACCGGGTCGTACGCGTTGATCTCCGCGGCCGCCTCGTCGAACACGTCCGTTTCGAACGCGCCGAGCGGGAGCAGGCGCAGCGTGAAGTCCTCTCCAACGGCGGTTCCGGCGACGGCGAGCCCGAGGCTCGCGCTCAAAATGCTGAATCTCTTCATCTTTCGGTTCTCCTCGTCGTTTTCGTGACCGGTGACAGAACTGGCCACGGGGTGGATGAGCAAGGAATTTCGCGATATTGAATGTGCGCAGTGCGATCGAGATATTCGAATTTCAATCGCTTTTCGTTTTGCGAAACCGAATGCAATTCGCGCGTAAACGTTTCGGCAACCGGAATCTCACACGACGGGTTCGCCTCCGCGCCTTCGCAGGCGTACGAGGAAGAAGCCTTCGATGGCGGCGAGCGTCTGATCCCCGGCCGGATCCGGCCCGAGTCGTCGCATGGCGGTCGCGTCGAGGTCGGCCGCAGCGCGCAGAAGCGGCAAGCCCTCGGGAATCGACGTCGGGACGGCATCGAGTTCGATCCCGGTCGGTCCGTCGCCGAACCGCTGGAGCGCCCGGGCGACGACCGCTTCGTTCTCCTCCCGTCCGAGCGTGCAGGTCGAATACACGATCACCCCGCCCGGTCGAACGGCGGCGATCGCGGTGTGAAGCAGCGACTTCTGGAGGGAGGCGAGTCGACGAACGGCCTTCTTCGACCACGTCGCGTGGCTCTGGGGATTATCGACTCGGAATCGACCTTCACCGGAGCACGGCGCGTCGACCAGCACACGGTCGAAGGTGCCGAGTTCGCGGGCCGGGAGCCGCTCCCCGGGACCGGTGCGGATTCGAGCCGTGACGCCGAGGGTGTCGAGCAAGGCCCGCATGCGGAGGCAGCGTCGGCGACTGCGGTCGTTCGCGAGAAGATCGAGCGTGCCGTCGGCGAGGGCGGCGATCAGGGCCGATTTTCCGCCGGGTGCGGCGCACAGGTCGAGGATGCGTTCACCGGGCTTCGGACCGAGCGCGATCACGGCGAGCATCGAGGACAGCGACTGGAGGACCACGCGGCCCTCCCGCCAGGCGTCCGTCTCGGTGATCCGTCGCGCGGCGGCGGGGTCGATCACGCGGGCCCACGTCGCCCAGGGCACTGGGTCGCCTGCGAGATCGTCGTCCGCGAGTTCGGCAAGGGTGTCGTCGACCGTGCCGCGCAAGGTGTTGATGCGAAGACCTCGGGGAGCTTCGAGGACCGTCGCGGCGAGCAGTCGATCCGCCAGGCCCGGGTGTCCTTCGAAGTCCGCCCGCAGTCGGGCGACATAGTCGGAAGGCAGGGCCTCGCCGGCTCGGGTTTCCACGTTCTCCGGACCGGCGGCGTCGGCGTGCGATGGGGGATCAGGGCAGGGCACGCTCGGCCTCTCGTCCGCGGACGTCCATCCGATGCTTCTTGAGCAGGTTCTTCCGCCAGTAGTCACCGGTGGTCCATCGCGGCTCGACGAGGCCGTGTTTCCAGGCGGCGAGCCCGGCCAGCAGCCGAACGACCTCCGCGGGGTGCCGGGGGGCGAGGTTCGTCGTCTCCCCCGGATCGGCGTCGAGGTCGAAGAGCATGCTTCCCGCCTCCTCGACGCGGATCAACTTCATATCGCCGTCCCGAATGGCGGCGACCGGCCCTCGACGCCAGCAGATGGAACGGTCCGGTGCAGGGGGTGACGCCCCGATCCAGGGCGAGAGGTCGATGCCGTCCAGGCCTGCTCCATCCGCTCCGGTGGCGGCGATCGCGGTTGCGACGAGGTCCAGCGACGTGATCGGATGATCGATCGATCCAGAAGGGGTGGTCTCGGTTCGACGCAGGAACGCGGGAACCCGGATCCCGCCCTCGAAGAGCGATCCCTTCATGCCTCGCCACGGGCCGTTGTCCGAGGCGTTGTTGGTCGCCCCGCCGTTGTCGTTGACGAAGAGGAGCATCGTGTCTCGACCGGTCTCGTCGATCGCGTCCGCGATTCGGCCGACCCCGCGATCGAGGGCCCGCATCATCGCGGCGTACGTTCGTCGCTTGCCTTGGAGGTGATCTTCAACGGCCTCGAGATCGTCTGGTCGGGCGTGCATGGGGCCGTGGGGTGCGGTGTAGGCGACGACGAGAAACGACGGCCGGTCCGCATGCCGTCGAATGAAATCGACCGCGTCATCGGTCATGGTGTCGGTCAGATACTCGATGTCCGCCTCCGGCCTCACGGACGAGTCGTCGGCGGTGACGTGTTCGTAGCGTCGATCGCCCTTCGCCAGCCGGTCGTCGCCGAAGTACGATCGGCTCCCCGCCCGCAGGCCGTGGAACTCGTCGAAGCCCCGTCGGGTCGGATGAAACCGATCCGCCAGCCCGAGATGCCACTTGCCGACCAGCCCGGTCGCGAATCCGGCGGCCTCGAAGCGGTTCGCGATCGTGAGCTCCTCGAGCGGGAGTCCGCCTTCGACTCGCGGGGCGGTTCCGGGCAGGTTGTACTCGTGGCCGAATCGCTGCTGGTGCCGGCCGGTGAGCAGGCCGGCCCGCGAAGGGCTGCACACCGAGGCCGTCACGTAGCACGCGCCGAAGGTCAGGCCTTCCCCGGCGAGGCGATCCATTTCGGGGGTCGCGATCTCGGTTCCACCGTTGAATCCGAAGTCGATCCAGCCCGCGTCATCGGCGATCACCAGCACCACCGAAGGCCGGGGCGTCGGCGGCGGATCGGCGGACGGCCCCCCGGCGTCGAGCGCGGTGGACAGTCCCAGGAGAATCGCGATGAGCTGGAGCACGCGGCGAGTCTACGCGAGTCGTCCACCCGCGGAGGAGCTGCTGGAGCGGAGCGCAGGGGGAGAACCGGCGTCGATGGGACACCTGCCACATGGCCTGCGGGTCGAGTCGCGCCCGGAGGCATGAGGTGACCGGTCGCCCGTCTCCACCTCGCTCGCAGGCTCGGAAACGAAACGACCCCGCGTCGTCGAGGAGACGCGCGGGGTCGTGCCGGTCGGGGAAGCATGCCTGGATCGAGGGCGATCAGGCTTCGTCGATGATCTCCTCCGATTCGACCGGGGGCTTGGCTTCGATCGCGGTGCCGGTGGATCCGACTTTTCCGAGCACGCCGGGCAACTCGATGCCCGCCTGCTCCGCGAGTTCGTGCATGGGGGGAAGCGAGCCGATCAGCCCGGAGAGGAAATCGCTGGTGCTTCCTCTTCCCCCTTCGCCCCGGCCGCCGTCCCAGACGGTGATCTTGTCGATCTGCAGATTGGCGATCGCCTTGACCTGTTCCCTGACCAGATCCGGAAGCTGTTCGATCAACAGCAGGGTCGGTGCGATCTGCGGGTTCTCCGCGCAGGCCGTGATGAGTTCCCGATAGCCGTCGGCCTTCGCCTCGAGGACCTTGCGGACGCCTTCGGCTTCCGCGTTGTATCTGGCGATGATCGCATCCGCTTCGCCGGACGCTTCGCGCCGGCTTCGTTCCGCGGTCGCTTCCGCGGCGATTTCGATCTGCTGCTTTCGAATCTCCTCCGGGGCGATCACATCCTTCGCCAGTCGGGCGAGTTCCTCCTCCCGCTCCTGCTGGAGAATCGCGCGGGAGGCATCGGCGGCGGCGACGTCCGAGCGCCGCTTGGCTTCGGCCCGGATCTCCGCGAGCTTTGCATCGGAATCCGCGACCTCGGCCGCCGAGGCGTTCTCGCCCTGACGGGCGAGCGACTCCGCCTTCGCGATCTCGACTCGTTCGGACTGCTCGGCGTTCTTCGAGGCGATGGAGGTCTCCGCGCCGCGTTCGGCCGTCGCGATCTCCCGGTTCCGCTTCGCCTCCACCTCACCCGTGACCGCCTCGGCCTCGAAGGTCGCGACGGCGAGTCGCTGGGTACGCTCGGCCTGCTTCCGGCCTTCCTCGGCCTTGGCGTTCTCCTCCGAGACGCGGACCTCCTGTTGACGGACGGCTTCCGCTTCGCCGATCGCGCCTTCCCGTTCCTGCTGGGCGACCTCCACCTTCGCACGGTTGATGGCTTCCGCCGCCGCCCGCTTGCCGATGGCGCTGATGTATCCGCTCTCGTCGGTGATGTCGCGGATGTTCACGTTGATGAGTTCGAGGCCGACCTTGTTGATCTCGTCGGCGACGTTCTCGTTGATCAACGTCATGAACTTCTCGCGGTCCTTGTTGATCTCCTCGATCGAGAGCGTCGCGATGACCAGTCGGAGCTGGCCGAGGATGATGTCCTGGGCCTGATCGCGGATGGCGCCGTCGCTCAGGGTGAGGAGGCGTTCCGCCGCGTTGTTCATGAGCACCGGATCGGTGGAGATGCCGACCGTGAAGGTGCTGGGGACGTTGACCCGGATGTTGTTCAGCGACAGGGCGCCCTCCAGGGGGATCTCGATGACCAGCGGTTCGAGCGACAGGTACTCGTGGTCCTGGATGAGCGGGATCACGAAGGCGCCGCCGCCGTGAAGGCACTTCGAGGCGCGTTCGCTTCCAACCTTGCCGTAGATCACGAGGATCCGGTTGCTCGGACACCGCTTGTACTGCTTGACCAGGAAGATCAGAAAGAAGAAGGCGATCAGTGCGGCGGAGCCGATGACGCCGAGCCAGATGACGGGTTCCATATGGTGTCCTTCGCGAAAGAAAGAGAGGGAGAGGCGATCCGCCGTCGCGGTTCAGGCCGGTTCGACTTCGAGGGTGCCGTCGCTGCGGGATGCGACCACTCGAATCGAGGTGCGGGAGGCGAGGGCCGTTCCGCCCGCCACCGCATTGAATTCACGTTGTCGATCACGAACCACCACGGAGATCCGTCCGCGGCCTGCGGTGGGGATCGCGACGGTCACGGTGCCCTCGACGCCGACCGCGTCGTTCGGATCGATGTTCCCGTCACCGGTGAGGTCGTGCATCGCCTTGAAGCCCAGCCAGAGCATCCAGAGGAACACGGCGCCGATCGCGATTCCGAACAGGGCGGAATTCGACCAGCTGAAGTCGAGACTCCGGAATGCGGCGAGCCCGCCCCAGCCCCATCCCATCGAAAAGCCGACGATCCCCTGGAAGGAGAGGACCTTGAAGGCGCCGTCGCTGCTGTCCGAGACATCGGCGTCGAGTCCGCCGTCGCCACCCGTGAAGAGCATGAGGATCGTCAGGATGAAGAGGAGCGACGCGATGATCCCGACTCCGAAGAACCAGATGGCGCCGTCGTCGAAGAGAAGTTCCTGCATCGTCATGTTCGAGACCTCCATTGGAGTCGCGGGTTCGTTCGTTCGATCGACCGGCCGATNCCGCACCGGAGGTCGAACGCGGGCATTATCGAGGTTTCTTCAGGTGCCGACCCGTCCGAAGAAAGCCAAAGTCGAATTTCGTGGTGAAATCGAGGATCGGGGGTTGATGTTCACCCCGGGAGCTCGCTTTCTTGTTGGGAAAGGACCCTCGAGGGTTTCAACGCCGGGAATGACAGGACTTGCCCCTCTGCATGCACGCGAGGAACGAGGCTCGATGATCGGGCCGGGTCGCGGTGGCGGGCGTCGGCGTCAGCCGGTCGCATCCAGCAGGCTTCGAATGCAAACGCCGAGTTCGTCACGGGATATGGGTTTCCGCAGGATCCGGTCGGCGCCGGCTTCGATCGCCGCCGTCGCCGACTCGTCACCGAAGCCCGTGATCAGCACCAGCGGACCCTCGAATCCGCGTGTCCGAAGATCACTGATCAGTTCGATGCCGCTTCGGCCGGGCATGGTGAGATCCGTGAGAACGAGATCGATCGGACTGTTCGCGGCCGTCCGTTCATCGAACGCGAGAAGGCCCTCGTCGACGCCGGGTGCGACGACCGTCTCGTAGCCCAGCGACGACACCAGGGCTCGACTGGTCTGAAGGACCATCGGGTCGTCGTCGACCAGCAGAATCCGTTCCGTGCCGGTCTGCGTCTCGACCGGCTTTCGCGGCGCATGCGTGACCCGGCCTTCCCGTCGCGGGAGGCGTACCGTGAAGGTCGTCCCGACCCCCGGCTCGCTGTCGACGTCGATCTCGCCCCCGAGCTCGGTGACCACGCGATGCACGATCGTGAGTCCCAGTCCGGTTCCTCGACCGGACCTTCGCGTCGAGAAGTAGGGATCGAAGAGGTTCTGCCGGATCTCCTCCGGGATGCCCTCTCCGTCGTCCTGGACTTCGAGCAGCACCTCGCCGCGGTCGTCCTTCGATGGTCGAAGGGACACCTTGATGACGCCGTCCGCGGTGCCGATCGCGTGTCGGGCGTTGGACACCAGGTTCTGGATCACGCGGGTGACGGCCGTTCGGTCCCCACGGACCGTGGCGGTCTCGTCCTCGATCCGCGACTCGATGCGGATGCGGTCCGGGATCGACGGTCGCATGAGATCGATCGCCTCCCGGGCGAGGTCGCAGAGCGGCGTCTCCTGTTCGGTGATCACCCGTCGACGACTGAGGAAGAGGATCTGATCGACGAGTTCGGCGCCGCGGCGAGCCGCGAGTTGGATGTCGTCGAGCATGCGGATCCGACGTTCGTCGGTCTCTCCGTCACCGAGCGTGGTCGCGTGGACCATGATCGGCCACAGCAGGTTGTTGAAGTCGTGCGCGATGCCCCCTGCGAGGAGACCGACCGCCTCCATCCGCTGGGCATGCACCAGTTCGTGCTCGACTTCCTCTCGGGCCATGGTCGCGGCGATCGACTCCGCGAAGTTCCGCAGGGCCGCGATCGAACTCTCGTCGTGCACCCGGACCCGGTTCACGTCCTCGACGAGGAGGATTCCGCGCGGTTGATCGCGGACCACGATCGGCACCGCGGCGTAGCTCGTCTTCGGGCCGGCATCGAATCCCGGAACCGGGCTCGACCCATCCCCGACGATCCCGCCCGAATCCGAGGCGACGACCGCTTCGATGAACGACGCCGGGATGGGGCTCCGACGGCCTTCGCCCCCGAAACGGAGTCCGTCGATCGAGGCGAAACGGACGATTTCGGTCTGAAACGACGATTTGATCAGCTCGAGGACCATCGGAATCGACTCACGCCAGTCCCGCGATCGGAGCAGGAGGTCGGCGGCGTCTCCGGCCGCGACCAGGATGCGATCTCGGCGACGCCGACGCGTCTCCTCCTGCAGTCGAAGCCACGTCAGGCCCGCGAGGTCCCCGAGAAACCGGAGACCATCGACATGGCGCTGGTCGAATGCGCTGACATGGGCCGACGCGATTCCGAGGGCACCGACGATCTCCCCGTCCGCCTTGACCGGAAGGTAGCAACGGCTTCGGATGTCGACGCGGCGGGCGGAAGTGCTTGAACGGTTGTCGGGATCGTCGTGAGTGTCGTGGACGTGGACCATCTCGCCGGTCCTGATGACCCGGCCGGGATGCCGATCCCAGGCGGTCCGCTCGGCATCCTCGATCTCCCAGTCCGTGAGGCCCCGGTTGCCGACCAGCCGGAGATTCCGTGTCGCGGGATCGAGGAAGTAGATGCCNGCGTACTCGATCTCGAAGATGGTCGCCGCGAGTTCCTCGACCGCGAGTCCGAGCGCCTCGGTGTCGGGGATGAAACTCAGGCGTTCCGCGATTCGACGTTCGAGCTCGCGGTGGTGGGCGAGATCGCGGCCGAGGCGGCGGAGTTCGTGGCCGCGGATCGCGGCGAGCAGCGGGGCCCGCAGGTGCGTCATGAACGATTCGGCGAACGCGCGCGTTTCGTCGACCTCCGTCATGGTCACCAGGACGGTGATCAGCGTCGCATCGTCGAGACGAAGGCCGGCGGTCGCCCCGTGGGGCGAGGCGTGAACGGCCGGATCCATGGAGTTCGATTCGAACATGAATCGCGCGACGGCTTCGAACCCCGTCTCCTGTTCCTCGGTGCGCGGGCCGGCGGTGGCCAGCCACTGGACGACGTCCTCTCCGACGGATCGGGTCCAGACCGTCAACGCCTGCAGTTCGGAATGGTCGAGAAGGGGCTCGAGCCATCCCGAGGCGACGTCCGCGTCGATGATCGTCGAGGCGAGATCGGCGAATGTCGCGGACGGGCTCGGGGCCGTCCGGTCTTCCGCTGCCTTCGAAGGACTGGTTTTTTCGCCCGGTGCCACGGGTGCATGCTACAAGACGGGATCTCGGGGATCGTGGTTTCCGACGATCCCCGAGATCCCGGAGAGGTGTCGTCCGGTCCGTCCGGAGGTCCGACGGTGACTGAAGAAACGCTCGTCGGAGGCGGTGCAGAGCGGTTCCCCGTCGATCCGCTCATGTCCCATTCCGGCCTCGAGCAGTCGGGATACCGCAGCGCCGAAGAGATCCGCATGCGATCTTCCCGGACCCTGACGGATGAACGGGGCGAGTCGGGCGGCTTCGAACGCCGCGACGACCTCGTCCCCGATCTCGAACGCTTCCAGTCCGATCGCGGGGCCGATCGCCGCGATCAGATCTCCAGGCGCGGCGCCCCGGCTGCGGAGGGCGTCGACCGTGGCGCCGAGGACGTCGGCGACGATTCCTCGCCAGCCCGCGTGCACGGCCGCCGCGAGTCCGGTCCTCGGACAGCCGATCAGAATCGGGACGCAATCCGCGGTTCGAACCGCGGCGATCGTCCGGATGTCATCGACGATGATCGCATCCGCTTCGGATTCGGGCGTCGTCGGTGCGAAGATCACGTTCGCGGCATGCACCTGGGTGACCGTCGCGATGTGCCGATTCTCGCCGAAGGCGAGCGAGAACCGTCGCAGCGAGGCTTCGCACGCGGTGGGATCGGTGCCCAGTCGGCTCGCGCCGGGGGCGGCGAGATCGAAGACCCGGTCGGCCGGTCCGATCGCGGTCGAGAATCCGTGTTGAAACCCCGCCGCCTCGAGCCGGTTGGATCGAAGCATCACCAGGCGGTCCGAAGCTCGATCCTCGCGCAGCGGGTTCATTCGAATAATCCTGTACGGTGCGGATCCGACCTCGACGAACTCTAGGATATCCACATGCATCGATCGACCCTCGTACTGGCCCTCACCCTTCTCTCCGCCGGCGCGTGGGCGACGCCCCCGATCACGCTCGTTCCGGTACCCGTCGACAATCCCGAATTCGAATCCGCTCGAGGCGGATGGGACTTCTCCAAGGAGACGGGTGGGCGATCCTGGTCATCGGCCGAGCATGGGCTCCCGACCGACGCGGAATGGTACGAAGGAGAAGTCGCATTCCTCCCTTCGAAGCGCGGTGCGACCGTCTCGATGCCGATCCCCGATGCGGTCGGTGCGGAGGGCGGTGTCCATCGAATCGCATTCGCACTCGCTCGGTGGGGACCGGATCGATCCCGCGTCTCGGTGTCGATCGAGGATGCCGATGGACGAACCCTGGTCGCGTCACCGTCGATCGAGGCGGGGGTCTGGAAGCGCTGCTTCGTGGATCTCGATTTTCCCGCCGCGTCGAAGGTCGGCGATGGATGTCGACTGGTGTTTCGAAGCATCTCGGACGCCGAGTCCGAGGCTGAGACTGCGATCCTGCTCGACCGGGTTTCGATCGCCCGCGTCGGGACCGACGACCCGGCCTTCAAGTCGATCTTCAANGGTCGNNATCTCGAGGGCTGGGTNGGNAACACCGAGGGCTACGGCNTCGAGGATGGNGCGATCCGGACNTACCCGNANCGCGCGGGNGGNGANCTNCGGACCNNCGAGNANTANGACGANTTCGTGNTTCGNTTCGNNTTCAAGATNCCNCCNGGNGCGAACAACGGCATCGCGGTNCGNGCNCCGCTNACNGGNGANGCGGCCTACGNGGGNATGGAGATCCAGGTGNTCGACAATGCNGCNCCGGGGTATGCNGGNCTCAAGNNCTGGCAGCGTCANGGNNCGATCTACGGCATCGCCCCGAGNCTGCGGGGNTATCAGGTCCCGACCGGNNNCTGGAATCACGAGGAGATCCGAGTCGACGGCCGCCGGGTCCGAGTCACCCTGAACGGGGTGGTCATCACGGACGTCGATCTCGACGAGGCGATCGCGAACGGGACGAGGAGCGGGGCGAAGCACCCGGGGCTGGACCGGAGGGCCGGACACCTCGGATTCTGCGGCCACGGGGCCGTCGTCCACTACAAGGATCTTCGTGTGAAGCGGATTTCAGGCGCCGATCGTCCGAGCGAACGCTAGCATTCAGGATGACGAGCGACCCGATCGGTCGCATCGTTCGTACACCCCAGAGACATGGAATCACCGCGGCCCGATGCCGTGGTCAGCAAGGAGCTCGTCATGACGGATCATCTTTCCACGAACTTCGGTCGCCGGAGTTTCATCAAGTCGGCGGCGGCGACCGGTGTCGTGCTCGCCGGCTGGCGCCCCACGCTCGGTCGAGGCGGCGTTCTCCAGAAGACCAACGTGGCGTCCGTCGGCGTCGGCGGCATGGGCGCGAGCGACCTCGGTCAGATCGCCGCCCACCCCGAAGTGACCATGATCGCCCTCTGCGACGTCGATCGAGGCAATCTCCGTTCGGCGTCGAAGAAGCATCCCGATGCGAAGACCTTCGTCGACTACCGGGAGATGTTCGACACCATGGGTGATCGGATCGATGCGGTCTCCGTGACCACGCCCGATCACATGCACGCGGTCATCGCGATGACCGCGATGAACGCCGGCAAGCACGTCTACTGTCAGAAGCCGCTGGCCCACTCGGTCCACGAGTGCCGCGCGCTTCGCGAGAAGGCGATCGCGAATCCGAATCTCGCGACCCAGATGGGCACCCAGAACGCTTCCCGCGTCATGAAGCAGCGATGCATGCAGGGCGTTCGCGACGGGATCTGTGGACGCATCAAGGAGATTCACGCCTGGAGCGATCGACCCAACGGCTGGTGGCCGCAGGGGAATCCCCGAGGCGCGGGGAGCGATCCGGTCCCGGCGAATCTCGAATGGGATCTCTGGCTCGGTGTCGCGGCGAACCGGCCCTATCTCGGGAAGGCCTACCACCCCTTCGCCTGGCGCGGCGTGCGTGACTTCGGCTGCGGTGCGCTCGGGGACATGGCCTGCCACATCGTGGATGCCGCGTTCCAGCCGCTCGATCTCGGTGATCCCAAGACCGTGATCTGCGAGGCGACCGACTGCACGGACGATCAGTATCCCTCCACGGAAATCGTGAAGATGGTGTTCGCCGGCAACGCACAGTCCGGCGGCGAGGACATCCCCTTCACCTGGTACGACGGCAAGGTCCTTCCCCAGTCGTCCCAGCTGGGACTGCCAGCGGAGTTCGAACTTCCGCAGAACAACGTGGTGATCGTCGGCGACAAGGCCACGCTCATCGTGCCGCAGGGCGGCGACGGCTACCGCTACTTCCGCAAGGGCGTGGAGCGGAACATGGAGATGCCACAGGCCCCGGGCGGAAACCACTGGCATCTGTGGGTCGACCACGCCCGTGGTGGTACGCCGAGCCTGACGCCCCTGGACTACGCGGGCAAGGTCTCCGAGACCCTCGCGATCGGCGCCCTCGCGAGTCGGAATCCCAACCAGATGATGGAATGGGACGCGAAGGGGATGCAATTCGTCGGGCAGCCGGAATTGAACAAGTACGTCACCCGCAAGTACCGGGACGGGTGGGACGTCGCGGGCCTCTGAATCGAGGAACCCGACCGTGAATCGATGAACAGGGCCGTCCCTCCATGGGGCGGCCCTTCATCATGCCTTCGGCGGGATCCCGGTCTGCGCTGCGATCAGAAGGTGGTCTTCAGCCTGATGCCGAAGACGTAGACCGGCCGATCGGGGCCGGTCGCCGGACGGAGCAGCACCTGCAGGTCCGGCGAGATCTGCATGCTGTCCGTGAGCTGGATGCGGTAGTAGGCCTCCACAAGCTGGATTTCCCGTCGTGGTTCGGCGTAGAGGTCGGTGGGGCGGGACCAGCTGTAGCCGATGCCGATCGCCTCGTCGCGTCGACCGAAGGGCCGGGTCCACTGAAGCACGGCATTGAACTGGCGATCGATCGCGGACATCCCGTCGGTGCTCGATCCGTACTGCAGGAGCATGTCCAGATCCGAGGCGATCCCCTGTTCGACCATCGCGCCCCAACCCCACTCCCGTGAGGATTCGGCGGACGGTGCGACCTGAAGACCGTTGAGCAGGATGTTGCCGAAACCGGTACCGTTCGACGTTCCCAAGTCCGTCGCGCCGAGCAGGGCGGTCGAGAGCGCCTGGTTGGTGCCGGCGAAGACGAGATTCCAGTTTCCCTCGACCTCGGATCCATCGAGTCCCTCCAACACGGGGACCAGACCGATCTGCATCGCGGCCCACCAGCCACCGTCTCCGATGGAGCCCAGGCCCCGGTCCGGACCACCGTTCGGATCGGCCCACACCGTGTTGACGTAGATGCCGTCGGCCGGGAGGACCTGAAGGGCGGCGCCACCGGTGTAGGTGCCGAGACTGGACCCGAGCGTGTTGAGGCCGTCGAAGGGCCCGGCGAGGAACTGACGGCTCTCGTCGTTCGCGATCCGACTCAGCTGGATGAACTGGTTCGGATGGATCTTTCCCACGGAAGCGATCACCCGCTCCTCGCACCACGATTGATGCCAGTAGAGAAGGTCCGGCGAAGTGGGGTAGGTCCACTGGAGCGCGTCGAGGTTGACCGGCGCCGCACCCACCGCGGCACCGACGGTGTACGAATCGGGCTGGCCGAGCGTGACCCCGCTCCGGAGAAGAAACCCGACCCCGCCGCGGCCGAGGGTCTGGTCGTCGAAGAGCACCCAGTTGAAACCGAGGTCGAGACGCCCGGTGCCCGCGTCTCGAGGCTGGTCGTCGACGCTCCGGCTCGCATGCTGATAGAGCAGGGTGTAGTAGACGTTCCACTCGAGTCCGAGTTCGCCGCGCGTCCAGTCGTCGAGGTTGCGGAGGGGGCGGACCACCGGCTCCAGCGGATCCGGGAACAACGGATCGAGCGGTTCGGTCCGGGGGGCGTCGAGATCGAGCGGGGACGTGGGCCCTCGCGACGAAAACCAGGGTCCGGAGCCGCCGTCGGGATCGGCGTCCGCGGCTTGACGGGTGCGTTCCAGATCCGCGAGGCGAGGCGTCCGGAGCGGCGGAGCGTCGTCTTCGGCGATTCCGGCCGGGACGTGTGCAAGGGTGACGAGCAACCCGGCGTGCATGAATCGGTTCATGCGTCTATCTTTCTCTGCGACGCGTCATCTCGCAACCGGTCGGGGCCGGAGACACCATTCAAGCGTTGGAACCGCCGTGAAAACACCCATGTCGAACCATCATCATCGTCCGAAACGCCGATCGATCGTCCCGCTGTTCGCGGGGATGGTCCTCGGGCTCTCGAATTGCGGGCCGGACACCATCGCCTACCAGAGTCTGCAGGACGCCCGGGTCATCGACGGTTTTCGACTCGACGGGCGGGTCGATGACGGCACGTTCGCGAACGCCGCCGGGGTGGTGGTGTTGGAGATCGGCGGTGGCGGGCTCGGCATCGGGATGCACGGAGGTCATGGTGTCGCGGTCCGCCGGCTCGACGACGGTTGGTCGGCACCGCTTCCCCTCGACTACATCTCGGGAAGCGTCGGGCTCCAGATCGGCGGCACCTCGACCGAAGTCGTCCTCGTCTTCAACGCGGAGTCGGCCTTCAACGACTTCGTGTTCAAGGGGACTCGATTCCTCGCGACCGCTTCGGGGACGGCGATCAGCGCCTCCGGAGGCGTCGGTGATCCGCTGGAGGGTGAAGAGACCGTGGTGATCGATCGGCGCTCGGGTCTGTACGGCGGGGCGGTGATCGGTGGACTCGGGGTGAGCATCGACGAGAAACTGATGCGATCCTCCTACGGAAAGCACGTGCTGCCTCTCGACGTCCTTTCCGGTCACGTCGATCCGCCGGCCGGCGCGACCTCGCTCTGGCGAAGCCTCGACGGTTGATCACCGCGGGCGGCGACCGGGTCACGCCTCCGCGGGTTCCGATGGTTCGGACGCCGCCGCGTTGGTGTCGCCGGTCATCCTCGAGACGAGCGTGGCGCCGAGAAGCGTTCCCGCGGTCGTCTCCTCGCTGATCACGTGGTCGGCACCCGCCTCCCGCATCGCCTCGACGAATCGGGAGTATCGGCCCCGGGCCACGATGATCGCGTCGGCGTTCAGGGCTCTGAACTGACTGATCGTGGCCATGGCGATCTGCGGCTCCGGAAGCGTCATCACCAGGGCCGCGGCCCGTTCCGCCACGGCATGCGCGAGAATCTCCTGCTGGGCGGCGTCACCGTGCTCCGCGTGGTAACCCGCCTCCCGGGCCGCCGCCACGAGTCTGGGATTCATGTCGATCACCAACGGAACGATTCCCGCGAGGGCGGCGGTGTTGGCCACCTCCTCGCCGGCCGGTCCGTAGCCCACCACGATGGCGTGGCCGGAGATCTCGTCGCGGGGCGTGGTTTCGGGTGGCGCGATCCGCTTCCAGACGTGGACTCGAACGAGCAGGGCTTCGATGCCCGTCGAGATGGGAACCGCCTTGGCGACGAGAAGCGGGGCGGCGAAGAGGGAGACCAGGGAAGCGCCGATCGCGGCCTGGAACATCGGTGCATCGATGATGCCCGATCCCAGCGCCTCGGTTCCGATCACGAAACTGAATTCGCCGAACTGGGCGAGGCACAGTGCCGAGGCCAGCGCGACGCGACGATGGCCACCGGTGACCCGGATCGCGAACCAGGCGATCACGATCTTCAGTACGAGGCCGACGCCGAGGATGGCGAGCATCGACTTGAGGATCTCCGGCTCGATCAGTTCGCGAACGTTCGCCAGCATGCCGACCGAGGCGAAGAACAGCGTGAGAAACACCGCTCGGAGTGCGCCGGTGTCGGCCCGGATCTGGCGGGAGATGGAGACCCGGGCGAGGAGCACGCCCGCCACGAACGCCCCGAGGGCCGGGGAGAGTCCGAGCGAATGACTTCCCCACGCCGCGGAAAGGCAGGTGATGATCGCGGTGACGATCGCGAAATCGCGATTGCGTCGAAGGATCATCGAGTCGAAGACGCGTGGCAGGATGAAGATTCCCGCCACCGCGATGGTGGCGATCATCACCAGCAGGCCCACGGCGGCGTTGGCGATCTGGCCACCCACGCCGGTGGCGGTCTCGGCGTCGCCACCGCCGTTGCCGAGCAGGCCGATCAGGATGAGCACGGGGACCAGCGAGCCATCCTGAGTGAGGAGCACCGCGAGCGTCGATCTTCCCCGGTTGGATTCGAGTTCGCCGCGATCGGTCAGCAGCCGTGCGACCACCGCCGTCGAACTCAGCGCGACCATGCAGCCCAGGGTCAGGGCCACCCGGCCATCGAGGCCGAAGAGCAGGGCGACCCCGGCGGCGGCGAAGATCGTGAGCGAGACCTGGAGCATTCCCGCGACCGCCCCCCGGAAGCCGAAGCCCCGCAGTCGCGTCGGGGTCATCTCCAGTCCGATCGAGAAGAGCAGGAGCGCGACGCCGAGCTCCGCGATCAGCGTGAAGTTGGAGCTGTCGCCCACCACGTCGAGCGCACTCGGTCCGAGGAGGACGCCGGCGAGCAGATACCCGATGATCGCACTGATTCCGACGGCTTCCAGCACCACGCCCATCGCGACCGCGGAGCCGACGAGGAGCAGGACCTCTCCCAGAATTGTCCATCCGGAGAAATCAGGCACGCGGGGATTCCGAGGGGAACAGGGTTCGCGGATCGATTCGGACCGTCGTCGATCACTCGACGTCGGCGGGGAAGCAGGAGATCTCCTGGCCCCCGATCGCGGCGGACGCCATGAGGCCGCCATTGGTCGAGACGAAGGCCGCGACGCCGTTCTCGAACCTGGCGTCGAGCGCGGCGCCGGCCTTGACCGCGGAGGCGGTCAGGCCCGCGGTGAAGGAGAACTTGTTCGCGGTGACCGTGTTGAACGCGTCTTCGTCCTTCATGATCACGAGCTCGCTGAAGGTCTCGCCACCGATCTGCAATCCGATCGATCCGGCCGCGAGCTTCGCGACGCCCCAAGGCGCTCCACCCTTGAAGACCACGCCGTCGCCGCCCTGGCCACCGAGGATCAACGCCCCGCTCGCGATGCTCGGGAAGATGATCACGCCGTAGGCGTCGTCCACGAGGGGCTGCAGGGTGCTGTCCTGCTCGACCATGTCGGCGATCTTCTTCTTCGCCTTCGGGGTGACTTCGTCCATCTTGGTGTTCATCTCGGCCTGGGTGGTCGGGACGGACCCGCAGGAGACGAGCGTGAGGGGGGCGGCGAGAAGTCCGATGATGGTGATGGTCGCCTGGGTCTTCATGATGGTCCTTTGCAGAGGGAAAGTTCTGACGAAACGAAGTTGATGTGTCAGGCGAGGTCCGGCGTTCCGAGTTGGCGTTCATCGCGCCGATGCCTTCCACGCCTGGACCGGTCGGCTTCGAGACGACGAAGTCGATGAATGTACGGGTTCATCCGCCGAATGGTCAAGGCGCCGAGCACCGAGCGATTCGGACCCGATGGATGGAACCACGTCCGTATCCTCGCTGGCATCGAACAGGAGGTGTTCATCTCGAGGGAAGGCGACGACACGCGTCTGGAGTTCCCGGCCGATCCCGATCAGGTGCATGCGGGAGTGAGATTGGCCTTTCCGAATCCCGGGCCATCGTGGATTGGACTTCCCGGTGAGGTGGGAATCGCAGGAATTCCGAAGCGGTTTTGGGGGACTCGGGCCCGATTTCATCCGATGAGGATGAGGCCCGATTCACTTCAGCAAAGGACATTTCACGCATGCCCGAGCACGATGAACGCGATGAAGCCCCGATCGAGCGATTGGCCAGCCTCCGGCATGAATTCGGCGAGCATGGCGGCGTGAACATGTCGATCGAAGCCTCGACGACGTTCACGGTCATGGAGGCGGGCACGATGCCCGAGATCTTCCAGGGGCGACTCGGCCCCGACGAGGGTGGCTGCTTTCTCTACGGACGCCACTTCAATCCGACCGTCTACGTGCTCGGACGGCAACTCGCGGCGCTGGAGGGCGCGGAGGCGGGGTACTGCGCGGCAAGCGGACTGGGGGCGATCGGTGCCGCCCTGCTCGGCCTGCTCGATCAAGGGGATCACGTGGTGGCCTCCGACACCCTCTACGGCGGCACCTGGGCGATGCTCGCCGAGTTCCTTCCGCGGAAGTGCGGCATCACGACCACGTTCGTGGACGCGACCGATCCCGAGGCGGTTCGAAACGCCATGACGGATCGGACCAAGGTCGTGTACGTCGAGTCGCTCGCGAATCCGACGCTCCGGGTCACCGACCTTCCCGCGATCGCCTCGATCGCGCACGGGCATGACGCGAAACTCGTGGTTGACAACACCTTCACGCCGCTCGCCATCTCACCGATCGAGCACGGGGCCGACGTCGTCGTTCACTCGCTCACCAAGTTCGTCAACGGTGCGAGCGACTTCATCGCGGGCGCCGTGCTGGGGACCGGGGAGTTCATCGGCTCCCTGATGGATCTTCACACCGGCCCGCTGATGATCCTCGGACCGACCATGGATCCCCAGGTCGCCCACTCGATCAGTCTCAGGATCCCGCATCTGCCACTGCGCATGAAGGAACACGCGGGAAGAGCGATGGAATTCGCCGCGCGGCTCGATGCCGCGGGCGTGCCGGTCTCCTATCCGGGACTCCCATCCCATCCCGACCACGAGGTCTTCAAGCGTTTGGGACGCGAGGAGTTCGGGTTCGGAGGACTCCTGACCATCGATGCGGGGACGCGGGAGCGTGCGGAGACGCTCATGGAGGTCCTTCAGAATCGCGAAGGATTCGGATTCATGGCCGTCAGTCTCGGCTACTTCGACACGCTGATGTCCTGTTCCGCGAGTTCGACTTCGAGCGAAATGGACGAGCAATCGATCAGTGCGGCCGGAATCTCACCGGGCCTTCTTCGGATGTCGATCGGATACACCGGGAGCATCGAACAGCGATGGGAACAACTGGATCGATCGCTTAGGCGATGTGGTCTGGTGTCCTAGGGGCCGGGTCGTCCGCCGTTTCGGTCGCGTCTCACGCCAGGGCTCGTTCGATCACCGCCAACGTCTTGCGGCGGCCTTGTTCGGCGACGGCTTGCGGGTCTCGCTTCCAGTATTCGGGGTTGTAGAGTTCGAGCGAGACGCATCGTTCGAAGCCGATGTCGCGCAGGTCTCGAAGGCACTGTTCCAGCGGCAGGATGCCGTCGCCGGGGAAGACCCGGTGTTCGTCCTTCAAGTCGGGCTTGGCGGGCGTTGCGGGGGCGTCGTTGAACTGGAAGATCGCGATGAAGTCGCCCTGCAGCTGCCGGAGTCCGGAGAACCCGGAGTCGCCGATGTGCATGTGGAAGACGTCGGGGATGATCCGGGCCTTCGGATGGTCGGCGTCCAACGCGATGGCCGCGGCCTGGCCGAGGCGGGCGACGCCGGGCAGGAACTGCACGAACACCATCGCGGGATTCAGATCGAACTCCTCCAGGCCCATCACGAGCAGATCCCGATAGCGGGCGCTCGCCCAGGCGAGATCGAATTCAGGCCAGGGTCGGCCGGGTTGTGGGATCACCTGGATGTGCCGGGCGCCGATCGTCGACGCCATCCGCATGCGATCCCGCGTCCCGGGAAGCCCCGCGTCCCATTCGGCCCGCGTGGGCGGAATGGCGTTCCAGAGTCCGATCACCGAGGGGACGAAGAGGCCCGCGTCCTCGATCCGACGTCGCAGATCCGAAAGCGAGCCGCCCTCGCGTTCGAAGTCGCGGAGTTCACCGTCCCACGGTTCGATCGCGTCGAATCCGGCGTCGGCGGCGATCCGCACCTTGTCGAGCAGGGAGGCCGGACGGATCGTCGCCGTGTCGAGGCAGAGCGGCCACGGGCTCCGACCTTGTTGAAAGCGTCGAACGGGCGTCGGTGCCGGATCGTCCGTGGCGTCGGCCGGACCGGTCGCGCCCGCGGAGACGATTCCGGCGCCAAGTCCGGCCAGCGCGGTTCGTCGATCGATTTTCGGTGGCATTCATCGCTCCCGCGGGGGTTGGGGGGTCGTCGTCGGTGTCCTCGCCGACTCCCCAGCGTAACGAGGTGAGCGGGATTTTCGGGCTCTTGATGGTGCCTTCGGCTGGTAGATTGGAATCCACCCGGAGAACCCCGCATGCCGAGCCGTATTCACCGCAACCAGATCATCATCTTGCTGGTGATGATGTTCATCACGCTTTCCTCGCCCGCGCAAGCGACGGCCACCGACTCGGCCCGCCTCGACGCGGCCCTCGAACTCGCCGGATCGAACCGAGCCGAGATCGCCCGGGCGGTCGCGGAGGCGCCCGAATCACACCGAGCCGACATGGTCTGGCTGGTCGGCCGGATGCCCGAAGCCGATCTTCGGTCGCTCACCGCGGATCAACTGCTCGAAAATCTCCGCCTCGCCGTCGAGGCGATGGAGGCGGCCCCCTGGCGGGACGAGGTTCCGCGCGAGATCTTTCTCGATGCGGTCCTGCCCTATGCGGTGGTGAACGAACGACGCGACGACTGGCGTGCCGATTTTCGAGCCCGCTTCCTCCCGATCGTCGAATCCGCGGCCTCACCGGCCGAGGCGGCGGCCTTGCTCAACCAGAAGGTCTTTCCGCAGGTCGGCGTGAAGTATTCCACCAAGCGGCCGAAGGCGGACCAGTCCGGGCTGGAGTCGATCGATGCGGGGCTCGCGTCGTGCACCGGGCTCAGCGTGCTGCTCGTCGAGGCCTGCCGGGCGACCGGGGTGCCCGCTCGGTTCGTGGGCGTGCCGCTCTGGTCCGATGGCAGTGGCAATCACAGTTGGGTGGAGATCTGGGACGGTGAGCGATGGCGATTCACCGGCGCAGCGGAACCGACCGGCATGGACCTCGACAAGGGCTGGTTCGCCGGTCGGGCTCGTGGTGCGGTGCGGGACGATCCGCGACGTGCAGTCTGGGCCAGCACGTGGAACGACTCCCCGGCGCACTTCCCGCTGGTCTGGGCGGCGGACGACCGCAGCGTGCGTGCCGTCAACGTCACCGATCGCTACACCGCGGATCCGGTCGAGGTGCCGGCCGGCTTCGGGCGACTCTACGTTCGGCTGCGGGATCTCGAATCCGGCCGTCGTATCGCGGCCCCAGCGGTCGTGGCGGTTGACGGCACGATCATCGGGCGAGGCATGACGCGGGACGATTCCTTCGACGGCAACGATCACCTTGAATTCGTGGTCCCGCTGGACGCGGACTTCATGGTTCGCTTCGCACTGCCCGATGGAGCGCTGGAGGCCGGCCAGCGGTTCTCCCGCGACGAGCAGATGCTCGACGTCGAAACCGGACTCTCCGTGAAGGAGGGGACGAAGTCGGATGGAACGGGACTCTCCCGGAAGCGGGCCGAGGTGGAAGTCGGCCGGGCGTTGAAGCGTCATCGGACGATGATCCGGCGAACCCGTGCCAAGGAGATGGACGCGAAGGTCCTCGAACTCGACGGACGCCGCATGCCGTTCTGGTATTCGGTCAATGGTGAACCGCCCGCGGGCGAGGGACGGAGTCTCTACATCTCGATGCACGGCGGAGGTGGGGCACCACCCGCGGTGAACACGCAGCAGTGGGAGAACCAGAAGCGTCTGTACAAGCCCGCCGAGGGGATCTATCTCGCGCCACGGGCGCCGACCGACACCTGGAACCTCTGGCATCAGGGTCACGTCGACGACTTCTTCGACCGGTTGATCGAAGATCTCGTGGTGTTCGAGAACGTCGATCCCGACAAGATCTACTTCATGGGCTACTCGGCGGGCGGGGATGGCGTCTACCAGCTCGCGCCGCGGATGGCCGATCGGCTCGCCGCGGCGGCGATGATGGCCGGACACCCGAACGAGACGAAGCCCGACGGCCTCCGGAACCTCCCCTTCACCCTTCACATGGGGGGCGAGGATGGGGCGTACGACCGGAACCAGATCGCTCGGCGATGGAAGACGGCGCTCGCGGATCTCGCGGCCGGCGACGAAGGCGGCTATCCGCACGAGGTGGTGATCCACGAAGGCAAGGGACATTGGATGGACCGCGAGGACGCGGTCGCGGTGCCGTGGATGGCGAAGCATCGTCGCGTCTCCCGGCCGGAGCGAATCGTCTGGCTCCAGGACGACGTGACGCACCCGCGGTTCTACTGGCTCGCGGTCGACGAGCCGAAGGCCCGCGAGCGGATCGTGGTCGAACGAGCCGGCAACGTAATCACCATTCTCGAGGGTGGTGAACGCGGGCTTCGAATCCGGCTCGACGACTCGATGGTCGATCTGGACGCGCCCGTCACCGTGCGGCGGGGCGGTGCCGTGGTGTTCGAGGGCATTGCGCCGAGAAGCCGCGAGGTGATCGATCGCACGTTGAAGGAACGCGGCGACCCGGCGGGTGTGTACACCGCGGAAGTGGTCGTACCCGCGGTGATGAAGCCCTGAGGCGGTGACCGCTCAACCGTCGAAACCGATTCGAATCGCCCTGATCGGTGATTCCATGATCGCTCAGTGGGTGCTCGGTCGCCTCCTCGAGGCGGGGTTCGAGGTCGCGATCTGTCTCCCCGGTGGCGAGGCGTTCGCCACCGAGGCGCGACGTCGCGGGGTGCGGACCGAAGCGGTTGGCGCGGATCTCGCGACGCTGTGCCGCGAACCCTGCGACTGGATTCTCAGCGTCTTCAACACCCGCATCCTGCCGGCCGAGGTGATCGGCCACCCCGCCCGAGGCGTCATCAACTTCCACGATGGACCGTTGCCCCGATACGCGGGGCTGTACGCGCCGACCCGGGCGTTGCTGGATGGGGCCGACGAGCATGGCATCGCGTGGCACCTGGTGGACGAGGGGATCGACACCGGGGATCTTCTGGTCACCGAGCCGGTTCCGATCGAGGCGGGCGATACGGCGCTCACGCTGCAGCTTCGATGCGTCGAAGCGGGGTGTCGGTCCTTCGAGCGACTGATCCCGATGCTTCACGACGCCGATCCGCAGGGCCGGGTCCAGGATCCATCGCTTCGAACGTTCTTCGGGAGCGGCCGGTGGTCGCGGCGGGGGATCGAAACGGACTGGCGATCATCGGTGGCGTCGATTCAACGGGTGGTCGACGCCCACGATTTCGGTCCGTACGCCAACTACGTCGGGCACCCGAGGTTCCGGATCGATGATCGGTGGCACTGCCTCACCGGCGTGGAACGATGCGAAGATCCGTCGTGCCCGAATTCCGACGAAGCACCGGGATCGACCCGGGCCGCGGATGACGGTCGGCTGCACGTCCGATGCGGCGACGCCTGTCTGGTGATTCGTGCTTGCGATCCGCCCCTCCCCGAGACGGACGAATCCGACCGATCGATGGTGGTTCGGACCGACGCGGATCTCGACGCGATCGAAATCTGGGATGCGGCGCGGTTCCGCTCCGAACTCGGGTGGCGGAATCGAATCGGGACGCTCGGCTCGAACTTCGCGTGGAAGGTGGACCGCAAGACGTCGAGCCTCGAACTGGGGCCTCTTTTCGCGGATCTCGCTTGCGGGCTGATCGCGTGCCACGCGATCCAGGGGGACGACGCGATCGAATTCGCGCTCGGCTGGAGCCCGGAGGAACTCGCGGTCGGCGTGGGTCCGGAGGTCGATCCTGCGGTGACGGCCTTGCTTCATCCCTTCGCACCGGTGTCGGTCCCGATCGAGGCATCGGTCGGCATCGGCCGAGTGGTTGAAATGCTGGCGGACGCCATCTCCGAAGCGCGGCGCAGGGGACCTTTTCTCCGGGATCTGCTGAAGCGTGTCGGCGCGGGTGAACGCGAGCTCGACGATCCGGGAAGACTGCCGATTCGCGTGATGGAAGGACCCGGCGTTCCGAAAGTTGACGCCGCGGCATGGTCGTTCCACCGGAGCGTGGAGGGGATCTGGTCGGTGTCCGGTCCGGGATGGGCGATGAAGGCGTTCGAGGATCTCGTCGGTCATCGTCGCCGGCTCCTGGAAACGAATCCCGACCACGCGCCGGCGACCATGTCCCGCGTGGTGGGCGACACGGAAACAACGGTGGCGGCGTGGGAGGGATCCCAGTCGATTCCTCGTCCACGGTCCTTCCTCGAAGCGATCGGAGAACGCTTGCAGGCCGCCGACCCCGAGGCGATGCTCGTCGATTCGACGTCGGACGGCGGAGCGACGGATCACGAGATGGCGGACATGGTGCGGGGATGGACGGCCGCGCTTCGAGCGGCAGGCGTCGGTCCGGGCGACCTCGTGCCGGTGGCGCTCGATCGTGGGACGCCGTTCGTCGCGGTGATGTTCGCGGTCCTCGGCCTCGGCGCGGGCTTCGTGCCGATCGATCCGCTCGCGCCCGACGACCGGGTTCGCCGCATGCTCGGGATTCTGGACTCGCCGGTCGGGGTCAAGGCGCCGGAGCGGATGATGCATGGGAAATCGATCGCGTGGATCTCCGCACCGTCGAGCGACGATCGACCGGACTCGACGCTCGATCGTTTCGTTCGGCCGGGACCGGACGACGTGGCATTCGTGCTGTTCACCTCGGGAAGCACCGGGACGCCACGCGGCGTCCGGCTCAGTCACCGAAACTTCGATCAGTATCTGGAGGTCGTCGCGGAGGCGATCCAACCCGATGCCTACCAGGGATCCGCGTGGACGTCTTCGGTCGCCTTCGATTCGTCGGTGGCCGAGGTTCTCTACCCGATCGTGCACGGCGGCAGAATCGTCGTGCTCGAGCCCGCCGATATGGCGAGTGCTGCTTCGCTGAGCCGCGCGTTCGAGGATCGCGGCATCACGGGCTTCGGTTGCGCGACGGTACTGTGGAGCACCTGGATGAAGCACGTGTCCGGACGTGGTGAGCCGATTCCGCGAACCCTGCGGCATGTCGACATCGGGGGGAGCGTCGCCGATCCCGATCTGGTCCGGCGGTGGCTCGACATGACGGGGTCCGAGCAGGCGTTGATGAACAGATACGGGCCGACGGAGGCGTCCGTCACCGTGACGGCCCATCGAATCGATGCCGATTCGCTTCGGACCGCTTCGATTCCGATCGGGCGACCGGAACGCGGCACGGAGATCCGGATCCTCGACGAGGCTCAGCGACGGGTGCCGCCCGGCGTCGAGGGCGAGATCTGGATCGGTGGTGGGCAGGTGGGGCTCGGCTATCTGGGAACCGGAGATGATCAGGGAGGATTCCAGGCGCTCGCCGGCGCGGAAGGCCGTTGGTTCAGAACCGGAGATCGCGGCGTCTGGAACGCCGACGGGGAGATCCTGTTCGGCGGCCGAGCGGACGATCAGGTGAAGGTCGGGGGTTTTCGTGTCGAACTGGACGAAGTGCGGCAGGCGATCATGGGCATCGACGATCGGTACCAGATCGAGGTGCTGATGATCGGCGAGAGCACGGAGGCAAGGCTGGGCGCCGTGGTCGAGGCCGACTCCACGGCGGCCGAGCTCGACGCCTGGACGAGCGACATGAAGATTCGGCTGGAATCGACGCTGCCTCGATATGCGATTCCCCGGGACTGGCGATTCGTCGAGGCATTTGCCCGGACACCTTCCGGAAAGGTCGACCGGCCGTCAATTCGCGGACTCTTCGAGGACGCGGAGTTCGAGGAACCGTCGACCACGGATCGGAATTCGCCCGATTGGATGGCGGCGCAGGTCGGTCGGGTGCTGGGCCGACCGATCGAAGATCGCTCGCGTTCGTTCTTCGAGCTCGGGGGGGATTCGCTCGGAGCGATGCGACTGCACGCGAACCTCGAGGCGGCGTGCGGGCATGCGCTCCCGTTGACGCTGGTGCACGCCGCGCGGGACATCGACGATCTCGCGAGGCGATTCACGGCGGGATCGTCCACCGTCGACGCCGATTTCCTGGTGAACGGGCACCGACGGCGACGCATCGTCGACACGGAGACCGGCCCCACGGTGCTCTTCCTGCCGGGCATCCACGGTGAGGCGACGCTCCGTCACGTCTGGGGGCTGATTGGAGCGTCGGCGACCGTCGACACGATCGACCTCGATCTCGACCGATGCAGGTCGATTCTGGATCGCGAACGACAAGGCGACGGATTCGATCGGATCGTCGAGGAGATCGTTGAAGTGCTCCTGGCGAGCGGCGACCCGGGTTCGACGGTGCTCGTCGGCTATTCGATCGGTGGCTGGCTCGCGTTCGCGGTGGCCGCGAAGCTGCATCGGCAAGGCGTCCGGATGCCGGAACCACTGCTCATCGAGCCGGGGATCCACGTCGATGGCTCCGTCGGCGAACGATCTCGACGCCGGCTCGAGTGGATGGCCGATGCCCTGGTCAACGGGGCTTCATGGCGGAGGATCCGAGGTCGATTCCACCGCCGGCCGCGCGAAGAACGTTCGGTCGATCCCCGCGATCCCCGTGGCCGAGCGACGGACGACCGGGATCGAGCATTCTCGAAGCTGCTGCTTGGAGCGCTTGCGTCGTACCGGCCCGTTCCCGAACCGGTCGCGGTCCGACTGGTGACGCGGGGCAATCGTCGATCTCTGTACGCGGCGTGGTGGCGGCTGGCGCTCGGCGGCGTCGAGCACGAGTCGGTCGATCTGGTCGAGCACGAGGATTTCTTTCGATACGGTTCGGAAGCGACGCTCGCAGGGGTGATCGGCCGACACCTTGACGCGTCGAGACCGGGATCTCCGCCGGGATGAGGCGGCACCGCACGGTGGATTCGGTCTGGCCGAAATGAAACGGGACCCGGCGAATGCCGGATCCCGTTTCTCGATTCAACGAACGGTCGATCGTTCGGGGCCTTGCTCAGTCGCGTCGTCGGCGTCCCGCGAGTCCCGCCATGCCGAGGAGGGCGGGCGCACCGGGGGCCGGCACCGCCTGGATGTTGAAGACGTAGTTGATCCCGTTCAGGCTCGAGGACTCGAGGAACTCGATCCCGAGGGTCGAGGTCTGGTAGAACTCGGTCGGGTCCGGATAGGGGAACGGCGAGGTGCCGAAATCGATGGCGGTCGTCTGTTCGCCACCCATGGTGTCGTAGAACGTCTGGGTGCCACTTTCCACCATCCATTCGGTGCCCAGTGCGATGCCGTCCGCGGGGAAGGGACCGCCGCCGGTGCGGAATCCGATGTCGAAGTACTGGACGTTGGCCGTGCGACCGCTCGGCAGCATCATCGCGGCCGCCTCGATGCGGCTGAAGAAGCTCCCGCCATCCGAAGTCGACCAGTCGACGGTCACCTGGAACATGCCTTCACCGAGGTCGTCCATCGTCGCGGCGACCTGGAACGCCGACGCGTCCTGGATGATGAGGTTGAAGAGGGCGGTGGGGCCGGCGTTGGTGAGGGGCTGAATCCCGGGAAGGTGGTCGCGCCGAATCCGTACAGGTTGAGATTGGCGAAATCCGGGATCCCCGTTTCGGGATCGACCCAGCCGGTGGCGACACCGGCACTGAAAGTGTCCGCGGCAAATGTGGGGGTGCCGAAGCCGGCGGCGGCGATGGCGATGGAAGCGAATGCAAGGCGCATGGGAATTCTCCTTCTCGGGGGAACGTGTTGTGGGGGGAACGGGGTCGCACCAACGAGCGGTGCGTTGCCTGAAGGTAGGGATTGACTGGCGAGTTTGAACACCATGTCGCCGACAACGTCGTCATTCGATGACTTCCAACGGCCCCTTCCACCCATTTGGGTGGGCTTTCGGCGCGGTACGAAAAGTCGTCGCGATCCTGGAAATTTCCGGCGGCCGACGACTCGATCGATTCGACCCGACGCGGTCCCGTCTGAAGCGATCGATTCGCGCCGGTAACATCAGTCGATTTCCGACACCCGGACGATTGCATCGAAGCATCGGGGTGGCGCGCGATCGATGTGGGAGTTCCTCCATGAACGAATCCGATGAAGTCGAACGCCGTGTCGCGCGGAACCTTCGATTCGCCGAGCAACTCGACCAGAAGCGGGTCTGGGGACTCGATGATCCGGCGGTCCGAGAGGTCCCCTTGGACCCGGTCGCGCTCCGGTTGCTCGACGTGGTGAGTCGGTCGACCGAACCGGTGCGCACGCCGACCTGTTCGATACCGGCCTCGGATCGCCCGCGTCAATCGGCGTGAGGTTGGGACGCCTCGAGTCGCTCGGCATGATCCGGTTCGATCGAAGCGGGCCCACGCATGGATTCAGGGCCGTCGATCGGATCCTCGCGGTCTTCTGCGGAGAATCGGAGGAGGAGAAGGGCTTCTACGATCTCTACTGGGCGATGGTGACGGAATTCAACGACTCGTTGCGGATTCGGCCGGTCGATCATCAGGAGGAGAATTTCTACGCGGATCTGATCCAGTTCCTGACCGAAGAGGAACGCGACCGGGTCGAGGAGGCCATTCACCGGGTGCTGCGGGAGTGTCGACGGATCGGAGACGAGCCTCGGGATCCTGCGAGCGAGCATTCGCCGCGCACCGCCACGCGGATCCTCATTCGGAAATCCGAGTTGGACTTCGAGGGCCCGACGCTTGCGCCGGTCCTGCTGTTCCGGGAGGACTCCGTCGGCTCATCGCGGAGGATCCTCGCTTCGATGGAGGACCGGCTCACGCCTCGGCAACTGGAGGTCGCCACCCTCATCGTGGCGGGCGCCACGGGGTTGGAGATCGCCGGTCGACTCGGCGTCTCGGAGAACACGGTCAAGTCGACGGTCCGGGCGATCTACAAGAAGGTCAACGTCTTTTCGAAGGCCGACTTCATTCGCTTGATGACGGAATGATCGAACCCCGCTTCAGCAGCGGCCCCGCCGCGAGCATGAGGAGCAGGGTCGCGATGGAAGCGAGTACGGGAACGACGTCTTCGATCGCCGCGGTCACGATCAGCCAGACGCCGAGACCGAGTGAGAGGAGCGGGGGAATCGGGTAGAGCGGGATGCGGAAGGGCCGGGGGAGGTCAGGCGACCGTACCCGTTGGACCATGACCGAGAGCATCGTCAGGCACACCGCGAAGGTGGTGAGCACGCCGACGTATTCGAGGAGCGCCTTGAGTCCGGAGGCCCAGACGAGCGGGACCGTTCCGGCCACCATCAGCACGATGGCGAGCGTGGGGGCGCCGCGATGGTTGAGCCTTCCCCACGAGACCGGAAGCTGTCCCTTCCAGGACATCGCCGCGACGACCCGTCCGCTGGTCATCACCGAGACGCTGAGGGTCGAGACGAAGAGCAGCACGATCATCGCGATCACGATCCGTCCCCCGACGTCGCCGAAGAGATGTCGGGCCGTGACCGCCCCGATGTTGACCATCGGGACGATCGTGCCGTCAGAATCGAGCTCCCTCATCGCGGCGGGGGGGACCACCCGGAGGTACACGACGTTCATCAGCAGATAGAGCGCGCCGACGACGATCACGCTGCCGATGATCGCGAGCGGAAGGGACCGGCCCGGATTTCGAATCTCGCCCGCGACCTCCGCCGCGGTCGACCAGCCGAGGTAGGCGAACGAGATCGTGATGACCGCGAGGCCGATGGCGGCCGAGAAGACCGGCGGTGAGGGTGCATCACGCAGGTGTTCGAGGATCGCCGGGCCGTCGGCCCCGATCGGAATGCCGGCGAGGGCCGAATCGGGCAGGTGGATTCGAGCCGCTTCGATCAGTGCGGCGTCCGGAACCATGGGCTCCACGTTCATCGCGAGGCCGGCGGTGATGAAGCCGACGATCACCAGTACCTTGAGGATCACGAGGCCGTCGTTGAACCACTTGCCACCGATCACGGTGATGGCGTGGATCACGCCGAGACCGAGCAGCAGCACCGTCGCGGTGATTCGGGCGTCCGTCCAAGGGGCGAGATTCTCGATGTACTCGCCCGCCACGATCGCGATCGCGGCGATCGCCGCGATGTAGCCGATGAAGAGGGTGATCATGCCGTTGAGGTAGCCGCAGGTCGGGCCGAGGCTCTCGTGGACGATCACGTACTGCGCGCTCGCCTTCGGCCGCATCGCGCCGAGTTCGCCGATGGTCAATGCCCCGGCGAGGGCGACGACCCCGGCGATCACCCAGGCCAGCATCAGATTGCTCGCCGAGCCGAGGTCGGCCCCGACCACGCCGGTCACCGTGAAGATGCCCATGCCGATCATGGAGGCGACGCAGATCCCGGTCGCGCTGCCCAGGCCGATGACCCGGCGCTGCCGCTCCTGCGGAGAAACGTCCGTGGCTTCGGTGCGTTGGGGATCGCTTCCGGTCATCCGGTCAGTATCGTGTCTGAACGCCGCCGGTGCTTTTGCCGCGTCGGCTCATCGGATCACCCGATCCGCCTCGCCGCCGCCGGAAGGAATCGATGAACGTCTCCAGCGATCGACCGGAAAACGAGTCACCGAGTTCGATGCTCGGTCGGATCTCGTCGATCGCGGGGCGAAGAGGCGCCTGGTTCGTGGCGGTGATCTACTTCATCGGTTTCAGCGTGGTCTGGACCCTCGCGCACGAACTCAGCGACCTTCACGGCACGCGACTGTCGCTGACGTTCGACTGGGAGTCGCGAATCCCGCTGCAGCGATGGGCGATCCCGCTCTACTTCACGCTGGATCTTTCGGTGATCCTGCTTCCGTTCCTCTTCCGTTCGGCCCGCGAGGCGATTCCACCGATGGGACTTCTGCTGCTTCAGGTGGTGATCGCCGCGCCGTTCTTCGTGATGCTTCCGATCGAGAACGCGTATCTCGACGACATGCCCACCGGCGTCTGGGGGGCGTATCTCTTCGAGCCGCTGGGCATGAAGAACGTCTCCCAGTGGAATCAGACCCCGTCGTTGCACGTGACCTACGCGTTGACCGTGGCGACGGTGATCGGACGGCGGTGGGGTGGTTGGTGGTGGACGGCGGGGTTCGCCTGGGCGATTCCCGTCTCACTGAGCACGATGCTCGTGCACGAGCACCACTTGATCTGCGTGTTCGGCGGACTGCTGCTGTACGCCGCGACGATTTCGCTGCTTCGAAGATGGGGCGGGCGTTTCGATCTCGATTCGTCCGGGTGCGATCGGACCCCCGGCGTCGATCGGGAAGCGGTCTGACCGACGCCTCGTTCGACGGGCATGCTCGCACCCGGGATCGGCGGAGCGTCAGGCGAGGATGTCCTTGACGACCCTGCCGTGGACGTCGGTGAGTCGGTAGTCGCGTCCCTGATGCCGGTAGATCGTCTTCTCGTGGTCGAGTCCGAGCTGGTGGAGCATCGTCGCGTGGAGGTCGTGCACCTCGACGGGATTCTCGACGATGTTGTACGAGAAGTCGTCGGTCTTGCCGTAGGAGATGCCGGGCTTGACGCCTCCGCCCGCGAGCCAGACGGTGAAGCATCGAGGGTGATGATCCCGGCCGTAGTTCTCCCGGGTGAGGTTTCCCTGGCTGTAGACGGTCCGGCCGAATTCACCGGCCCAGAGCACCAGCGTCTCGTCGAGCATCCCGCGTTGCTTGAGGTCCTGCAGGAGCGCGGCCTGCGGCTGGTCGACGGCCTTGGCCTGAGCTCGGATCTCGCCGGGAAGGTTGCCGTGCTGGTCCCAGCCCCGCATGTAGAGCTGGATGAATCGCACGCCGCGTTCGGAGAGCCGTCGGGCCTGCAGGCAGTTCGCGGCGAAACTCCCGGGCGTGCGGACGTCCGGACCGTACATCTCGAGGGTCGCTTCGGACTCGTCGGAGATGTCGGTGAGTTCGGGTACCGACATCTGCATCCGGTACGCCATCTCGTACTGGGCGATTCGGGTCTGGACCTCCGGGTCGAGGGATTCGGCGAACTCCTCCTCGTTCATCTTCGCGGCGAGGTCGAGCATCAGTCGCCGATCCTCGCGGCTGACGCCGTCGGGGTCGCGGAGGTGGAGCACCGCGTCCCGGCCGGCGCGAAGCTTGCAGCCCTGATGCTCGCTGGGCAGGAACCCGCTGCCCCAGAACCGGGCGGAGAGGGCCTGCATGTTCCCGATGCCCTGGGTGATCATCACCACGAAGGTCGGGAGATCGCTGTTCATGCTTCCGAGGCCGTAACTCATCCACGATCCGAAGCAGGGTCGGCCCGGGATCTCGCTCCCGGTCTGGAAGAAGGTGATGCCGGGCTCGTGGTTGATCGCCGACGTGTGCATCGACCGGATGAAGCAGATGTCCTTCGCCATCCGGCCGGTGTGGGGCAGGATCTCCGAGAGCATCACACCGTCCTCGTTGTTCTCGTACCGGTCGAACTTGAAGGCGGTGGGGGCGACCGGGAATCGGGCCTGCCCGCTGGTCATGGTGGTGATCCGCTGGCCGTTGCGGATGGAATCGGGCAGGTCCTCGTCGAACCGTTTCTGAAGCGCCGGCTTGTGGTCGTAGAGGTCGAGCTGGCTCGGCGCCCCTTCCATGTGCATGTAGATGACGCGCTTCGCCTTCGGTGCGTGGTGCGGGATCGAGGCGAGGATCTCGTCGACCTCGTTCACGCGGCTTCCCGCGAAGGCGGGGCGATCACCCACCAGCGAGCCGAGGGCCGTCGCGCCGAGTCCGCCGAGCACGCCTCCCGCCATGGAACCGAAGAAGCGGCGGCGGGTGAGGTTGCGCAGATAGCCCTCGAGCGGATCCGCGGGGCCTTCCTTGAATTCACGATCCGACATTGGGCACTTCCTCGAGTCAGTCCTTGACGATGGCGGCGTCCGAGCAGAGGACGGCGTTGGCGAGCATGGTCCACGCGGCGAGTTCGGCGGGGTCGAGGCCTTCGGGCGGCATCGTCTCGCCGACCGCGATCAGTGCCGCGGCGTCTTCGGGGGCGTTTTCGTACCGGCTGCGGTAGCGAGCGATCGTGTCGCGAAGGGTTTCGCGGATCGCGTCGGACGGCGGCGCGGCGGTCGTGATCCGGAAGAGGAGGTCGAATCTCGCCTCGTCCGTCGTCTCCCGTTCGATGACCGCCGCCGCGAGCAGTTTCGCCGCCTCCACGAACTGGGGATCGTTCCAGAGCACGAGGGCCTGGAGCGGGGTGTTGGTGGTCAGTCGGCGGGTGGAGCAGTATTCCCGGGTCGGTGCGTCGAGGGCGAGCATCGACGGCGGGGGGGACGCCCGCTTCCAGTAGGTGTAGACGCTGCGGCGGTACAGATCGTCGCCGTAGCCCTGCTCGTAGTTCCGGGTGTTGGACTGGAGCATCGCGACCTCCTTCCAGAGGCCCTCCGGCTGGTAGGGCTTCACGCTCGGGCCCCCGAATCGTTCGACGAGCAGGCCGGAGGCGAACAGCGCCTGGTCGCGGATCTGTTCCGCGGAGAGACGCTGGCGGGGGAAGGAGGAGAGGAGCACGTTGTCGAAGTCGGTCTCGAGGGAGCGATCGTTTCGTCGGGCCGACTGCCGATAGGTGGCGGAGGTCAGGATCCGGCGGATCAACGCGAGTCGATCCCAGTCCCCGTCCCGGAACGTCGCGGCAAGGTGGTCGAGCAGTTCCGGATGCGAGGGCCAGGCGCCCTGGTAGCCGAAGTCCTCGACGCTCTCGACGAGTCCGCGTCCGAAGAACATGGCCCAGGTACGGTTGGCCTCGACTCGGGCGGTGAGCGGGTTGTCGTCGCTGACGAGCCAACGGGCGAAGTCGAGGCGATTCGGATCTTCGAGGTCGTCGGGAAGCGATCCGAGCACCGAGGGAATCGCCCGCGACGCCGGACGGTCGCGATCGGGCTGGTCGTACAACCCTCGCATCATCACGTAGGTGTCGCGCGGGGTCTCCCGCTCCTGCATGATCATGGTCTTCGGAACGTCCGAGACGAGCTGGGTGCGTTCGGCGGTGAGCACGCCGATGTCTTCATTGAGTCGTCGATACCGCGGCGACCGTCGGATTCGAATCGACTCGTTCGCCGATGCGAGGACGGGAGGCCGGACGCTCGACGGAGGAAGCAGGAGCGCCACCGCGGTCGACGGCAGTTCCGACTCGGGCGGGTCGGCCCGGAAGTACATTCCGCCGGCGCCGCCGGTGTTGACGATCTTGAGGACCAGCGTGTTGAGGCCGGCGACCAGCGGGACCTGGATCCGGTCCTGGTCGGGTGCGACCCCGCGGTTCACCCGGCGGTCGAAGATCTTCTCGCCGTTTCGGAAGACCTGGACGCCGTCGTCCGAACCGAGCGAGACGGACAGGTCCCGTGCGGTCGGACTGTAGAGCTCGCGACCGATGTATTCCGCCCCGATGCCCTGGGCGAGCGTGACGTTTTGTCCGTCGATCACGCCGGGGGCGTGCCGCCAGGCGAGATTCCGATACTTCGTCCCGAATGCGAGGGGGCCTGGCGCTTCGGGCCCGTACGCGGTGTCGTACGCCTCCTGACCGGTGGTGGTCGGATAGGGGCCCACGATGTACCAGTCGCTGCGGGCGACCGGGAGCGAGGTTCGGGTCGACTCGTCGGCGGTACCGACCTGCAGTCGAGTGCGCCCGATCGCGTGCTGGGCGTAGGGGGAGTCGAAGCCGTATCGCACGACCAGCTCGGTGCCGCCTTCGAATCCGAAGGGTTCCGCGGCGAGGAAGACGAAGGTCCGGCGGCCGGGGATGCCGTGTGACTCCGCGGCCCAGACCCGTCCGTCGTCGGGGCGAAGCGCGTTGGTGATGCGAAAGTCGCCGTTCGGTTGTTCGTGGTCGGCCCACGCCCAGTCGAGTGGGACGTCGACGCGTCGGGTGGGGTCCACGACGGAGACCGCTTCGACCGTGATTCCGGCGAGGATCGAGTTCCCGTTCGGTGCTCGACCGGTGCCGGTGCCCGGGAGCGAGTCGTGGGGAAGGGCCTCGACGAGGATCGCGTCGTGTTCGCCGTCGGTCAGGCGATAGGTGATGGTGACCGCATCGTCGGCGGGGTTGCCTTCGGTGGCCAGCACGCTTCCGTCCTCGAGAATCTCCATCGTCGCGCCGTCGCGGCTGTCGGCGGCGATCGGTTCGGCGGTCGTCCACCCGAATCCACCGCCGGATCCGAGGCCGGCGAGGTAGGTGTCGACGGCGGCCTGTTCCTCGGGCGTGGGGGTCGATCGCTCCGATTCGAGGGCGACGATCTTCGCGGCGATCTCGGCGATGCGTTCCGCGTCCGCTTCGCGGGGGATCTCGAGCGCCGGCTCGAAGGCGCGGTTCGAGTCCGGGACCTGCGTGTAGATTCCCGGCTGTTCCACGTTGTTGAAGAACGCGATGAGGTTGTAGAAGTCCTGCTGGGAGATGGGATCGAACTTGTGGTCGTGGCAACGGGCGCAGCCGACGGTCAGTCCGAGCCACACCGCACCGGTGGTCTCCACGCGATCCACCGCGTATTCGAGCAGGTATTCGTCGGCGATCGCGCCGCCTTCGTCGCTGGTCACGTGATTTCGATGAAAGCCGCTCGCGATCAACTGGTCGATGGTGGGATCCGGCAGCAGGTCGCCGGCGAGTTGCTCGACCGTGAATCGATCGAAGGGCATGTTCGATCGGAAGGCGTCGAGGACCCAGTCGCGGTAGGGCCAGATCTGACGCCCTGCATCCATGTGGATTCCGCTGGTGTCCGCGTAGCGGGCGAGATCGAGCCAGGGCGTCGCCATTCGTTCGGCGAGGCGGGTTCGATACGGCTCCTCGGTGAGCACGCGATCGACGAGGCGTTCATACGCGTCGGGGGATCGGTCCGCGAGAAAAGCGTCGAGTTCGTCGGGCGTCGGAGGAAGGCCGGTGACGTCGAGGAAGAGTCGGCGGGCGAGTGTTTCGCGATCCGCCTCGTCGGCCGGGGTCATGCCGGCCCGGGCCAGCCGACGGTGTACGAATCGGTCGATGTCGTTCCGACTCCACCCGTCCTCGACGGCGGGGGGCACGGCCGGTGCGAGCAGGGGTTCGAAGGCCCAGTGGTCCTCGTATTCGGCACCCGCCTCGATCCAGCGACGGATCAGATCGATCTCCTCGTCGGTGATCGCCCGCTTCCCGCTCTTCGGCGGTGGCATGACGTCATGGGGATCGTCGGTGGTGATCCGTTCGAACAGCAGGGAGGCTTCGGGATCGCCCGGAACGATCGCGGCGAAGCCGTCGAGTTCGCGGGTCGCATCGGCGAACGAGTCGAGCCGGAGATCCGCCATCTGCGTCGCGGCATCCGGTCCGTGGCAGAGGAAGCACCGGTCCGAAAGGATCGGACGGATGTCGCGGCCGTAGCGGAGGGCGTCGTTCGCAACCGATGCATCGACCGGCCTGCTCGGCGATGACGCCTCTTCGGCGGCGAGTCCAAGGAGGAGGGTCGGCGCGAGCATGCTCGCGACCACGATGGCATGTATTTGGCTGACCGCGACCATGTCTTCCAGAATACGCCCGAAGCCATGGTCTGAGTAGTGAAACCCAGGCGAGGTCGACCCTTGGTCCTCGTTTATCGGACGCGGTCACGGCGGGGGGCCTTCTCCGGCCCGCCGCTGAACAGGTCCTAAAAACCGCGACGCAGATAGGAATCTCGCTGAACTGTCGGAATCTGGCGACTTTTCCGTTACCAAACGGGTCTGACCGCGAAAACTAATACACGTTTGCCTGTGTTGATTGGGCGAAAGAGTTACCAATCGACCCCAGCCTGATGCATCGCCGTCGGGCCGACAACCCTCTTAGGAGCCTCAGATGCGACCCCATTTCCGTTCCGCCCTCGTTGCGTCCGCGATTTTCGCCGTCGCCGGAACCGCGTTCGCCCAGTCTCGGGGGGTCGCCAAGGTGGGTCCGGCGAAGCCGGCGCCCTTCTGGGTCCACGACGACGGCACCGTCGAGGTGAACGATGCGATGGGCCGTTCCGTGTTCCGCAGCATCGAGCAATACCTCGCCTCCGACGTCTTCCAGCGAAACGGCAAGCGTTGCGGGCTTCCCGCGATCGATGATCGCATCGCGGGGCCACCGCTGGACGACGAACCGGGCGGCGTCGCGGGGGCGGGGACGCCCAGTGACTGCAGCTGCAACGGTACCGATCCGGATCCCGTCTACGACGCGAACTCGGGACTGACCTACGTGATCCCGGTCGTCTTCCACGTGATCAGGAACTCGAGCGGGACGCAGGGCAACATCTCCGAGGCGTGCATCCAGAACCAGGTGCAGACCCTGAACGAGGACTTCAACGCCATTCCCGGCTCGCCCGGCGCAGCCGGCGTGAACAGCCGCATTGAATTCGTGCTTGCGACGGAGGATCCGTCGGGCAATCCAAGCAACGGCATCACGTATTCGGACAACACGAACTGGTTCAACGACAACGGCTCCTACTGGAACTCGCTCGCCTGGGACACCAGCCGCTACATGAACGTGTACACCAACACGGCGAGCGGAAACCTCGGATACGTCCCGGCGCTCGGTTGCTCGAACATCGACGGTCAGAACCAGGACCGCGTGGTCGTCCTCTACTCGGCGATCGGAAACTGCGCGACGTCGGCGCCCTTCGACGGCGGACGAACGCTGACCCACGAGGTCGGGCACTACCTCGGCCTCGAGCACACGTTCTCGGGAGGCTGCTCCAGCCAGAGCAACTGCAACAACAACGGCGACCTCATCTGCGACACCCTGCCGCAGCAGAACCCCACCAGCAACTGCAGTTCCAGCAGTTCCTGCGGCCAGTCCCACCAGAACCAGNGAAACTACATGGACTATTCGGTGGACTCNTGCATGAATCAGTTCACGTACGAGCAGCACCTTCGCATGCGTTGCATCCTCGAGCACTACCGGGATGACCTCCCCTGCACCGACTGCACCGGCAGCGGGCCCGCGGAGAACGACGAGTGCGACGTCGCCATCGCGCTGGAGCTCGGCCCGAACGAAGCCACCAGCTTCGGGGCGACCTACTCCGGCGTGATCGCGGAGCCTTCCTGCAGCGACGTTTCCAGCGTCGCGGTGCGGAACGACGTCTGGTTCACCTACGAAGCCCCGGGCAACGGCACTCTCACCCTCTCGATCTGCGACGCGACCTTCAACGCCCGGATGAACGTCTGGCCGGGTGACGCCTGCCCGGAGTCCGGGGGCCTTCTGCTCGCCTGCAGCGACAACGACTGCGGCAACGGCCCGATCGTCGAGACCGTGGTGTCGGCGGGGCAGCCGCTGATCGTCCAGGTCGGGAGCCCCGGCAACGAAGCGGGTCTCTTCACGCTCGACGTCGCGTTCGAAGAGATCATCGACCCGCCGGCCAACGATCTGTGCTCGGACGCGATCGGCGTCACCAACGGCGGGACGTCGTTCACGACGGTCGACGCCTCGGAGACCGGCGTCGGACTTCCCCTCTCCTGTTCCGACTCGGGCGGCCCCGAGATCTTCGCGGACGTCTGGTTCGAATGGACGGCGCCGTGCACCGGTTTCGCGACCATCGCGACCTGCAACGCGGCGTTCGATTCCCGAATCGCGATCTACGGGGGCGGGTGTCCCGGTCCCGGAGCGACCCCGGTCGTCTGTGCCGACGATGTCTGTGGAGATGATGCGAGCGTGACGTTCCTCGCGATCGCAGGTCAGTCCTTCCGTGTCCAGGTCGGATCCCCCGACGAAGGTGACGAGGGCACCGGCGTGCTGCTGGTCGCCTGCGTGCCGATCGGCGGTGGTTGCCCCGAGGATCTCAACGACGACGGTGGCGTCGACGGTGCGGACCTCGGACTGCTGCTCGCCGCATGGGGAACCGCCAATGCCGACATCAACGACGATGGCACCACCAATGGTGCCGATCTCGGCCTGTTGCTCGCGAAGTGGGGCGAGGGCTGCTGATCCTCGCATTCGCAGGTTCTTGAAATCCAGACCGCCCGGCTCGCTTCGGCGACCGGGCGGTCTTTCCCTGCCGACGAGCGCCGTGCTGGATCGGTATCCTCGACGGCATGAGAAACCGCACCCTCGTCCTGCTCATCGTGTTCGCATCGCTCCTTCTCGTCGGTGAGACGTTGTTCGGCGTCTCCGCGTCGCGTCCGGATTCCGGGGTCGCGACGGCCGACGGCACGTCCGATGGCGTGGTGCTCGAGCCCGTCTTCGGGGCGACGACGCCGTTGTTCAACGGNGTCGACCTCGCGGGATGGAACGCNTTCTTCGGTGACGGCTCGACCGAGGCATCGAATGCCTGGTCGGTTCGCGATGGGGTGCTGGTCTGCAACGGTGGTCCGATCGGCTACCTCCAGACGGATCTTCGGTACGAGAACTTCGAGTTGGTCGTGGAATGGCGTTTCGATCCGGAGCGTGGCGCCGGGAACAGCGGCGTCCTCCTCCGCACGGTCGGGAAGGACACCGTCTGGCCCACCTCCATCGAAGCCCAGTTGCACTCCCGGAATGCCGGTGACATCTGGAACATCGGCGCCTTTCCGATGACGGCGGATCCCGCCCGAACGAAGGGCCGNCGCACGGTCAAGGCTCACCAGACGAACGAGAAGCCGCTCGGTGAGTGGAATCGGTATCGAATTCGGCTCGATCGCGGGGACCTCACGCTCGAGGTCAACGGTCTCGTTCAGAACGAGGCGACGGGATGCCGTCAGGTGCCGGGTCGCATCGGCTTGCAGAGCGAGGGGGCCGCGATCGAGTTCCGGCGCGTGGAGTTGCGACCGATCGTCGCGTGGAAACCCGAATCGAAGTGATGAAATCCGGCGTCAAGCGGCTCGCTGCCAGGATCGATGGCGGACGATCGCATCGACCATGGTGGCCACGGCCGTGCCCACCGCATAGGCCGGCAGGTCGCTCCAGGGGAACCCGCGGCCGAGCAAGAGTGCGCCGATCCGGGTCGACCGAATCTCGTCCAGCCATTCGAGGCGAATCAGTTGCGAGAGCTCGACGCTGAAGGCGGTGGCCAGGCTGAGGACGGTGATCATCATGATGCTCCGGGCGGGGTAGATAAGGCGCGAGCCGGCGTAGGCGGCCATCGCCCAGGCGGCGTCACCGCCGTAGGGACCGATCACCGGCCATCCGAGCAGCGGCTGCTGACGGCTGGCGAGGCCGAATATCACGGCGAGCATCATGCCGATGATGGGCGACGCCCCGGATTCCACTCGCGGGGCGTGGATGGTCGTCTGAGGGCCGCTCAGGCATCGTCGGTGTTTGATTCGGCGTGACCGGGGTGGCCGGTCCAGGTATCGCGTCCGGGTCGGGTGCGGCAGGCGTTGGCAGCCGTCGCCTGCTCGCCCGTGAAGCGTTCGGTCCCCGGGTCCCAGGTCAGGGGGGTCCCGAGTTCGTAGCCGATCGCCGCGAGCTGGCAGATCGTCGCGGTTCGGTGTCCTGCTTCCGCCGGGGCGATGGTCGGGCGGGATTCGCCGATCGCATCGAACCAGTCGGTGATGTGGTCGGCCGGGCGGGGGAGCTGATGCTCCGCGGCCACCTCGGTTTCGAGGATCGCCGGGTCCGAGGCGCGAAGATAGCCGCGGCCCGCCTCGATCCAGCCGGCATCACCCTCGAACCGGCAGTCGACGCTGCCGTCGTGGATGAGCTCGATCCCATCGTCGTAGATCAGTCGCAGGCCTCGAGTGGCCGACGGATCCTCGGGCGGGATGATTCGGCTCGGGCCTGACGCATCTCGGCGAAGGGCCCACTGGGCGATGTCGAAGTGATGAGCGCCCATGTCCGCGAGTCCGCCGCCCGCGAATTCGCGGTACTTCCGCCACTGGGGGTAGTGACCGTGCATGCCCACCGGGCAGAGAATCGCGTTGAAGTCGCGGTTCGCGGCGGGCCCCAGCCATCGATCCCAGTCGTCGCCGGTCATGTCGTCCGGAAGCGGCTCGGCGGGGAGCTCACAATCGATCGGTGCGTCCCCGACGCCGATGAAGACCCGCTCGATCCTTCCGATCGAACCGTTTCGGACGAGTTCCGCCGCCCGGACGAAGTGGCGCCCGAACTCCGATCGTTGCTGGCTTCCGACCTGGAAGGCGACCTTCGAGCCGGCGGCGGCATCCGCGATCGCGCGTCCCTCCTCGATGGTGCGGGAGAGCGGTTTCTCGCAGTAGACGTGCAGGCCTCGTCGGCAGGCTTCGATCGCATTGACGGCGTGGGCGTGATCGGGGGTGGTCACCACGACGGCGTCGAGATCCGCGTTCGCCATCATGTCGAAGCCATCCACGTAGGCCTTGCAGAACTCGCCACGTCGGTCGTCGCTGATTCGTTTCATCGCGGTCTCGCGGCGGGCGGGGCAGACTTCGGCGAGCCCGACGAACCGCACCCCGGGGGCTCGCAGGAACTGGTCGAGGAGGTTCTTGCCGCGGATGCCGTATCCGATCATGCCGAGGCGAATGGTGCTCGATCCGCCCGCGGCGGCGTGGCCTGTGAACGAGCCCAGGAGGGGCATCGCCGCAGTGGCGAGCATCGCCTTCGTGACGGTGCGGCGAGTCGGGTCGAAATCAGGCGCGACGTTCGGGGATTCGGACATGCGAGGGACCTTTTCGTGGTGCTTCAAGGTGATTTCGACGACTTGCCGGGGCTGGAGCGTAGTGAAAAAGCCCCGAGGTCGCGGGTTGCGCCGGGAATGAGCGACGAGCGCGATCTCGAGTCGCTTCGTCTCGTGATTCCGGTGACCCACCGCCCATCGGGAGCTCGCGAAAAANNNCNACCCACGCCAGGGGCGTGGGTCGCTCTTTGTGTCTGCAAAGCCTCGGTCACGATAAATCGGGAGCGAGTCGTTGGAGTCAGCCGTTTCGCCTGCGGCGTCCGGCAAGTCCAGCGAGTCCGAGCAGGGCGATCGCGGAGGGGGCGGGAACATAACTCACGATGTCCTGCCACTCGCCATTGGTGCTCTCGTAGAACACGAGTCCGTCGAGCATCGCGGTGGTACCGAAGTCGAGCTCGGCGAGCATGATTTCGTAGAAGGCCTGAACGCCCGCGTTGAATTCGGAGAACTGGACCGCTCCGGTCGCGGTGGAACTCTGAGCCTGGATGTCGGTCAGGAAGAACGTTCCCGGGATCAGATCGAAGTTCTCTTCCATGATCTCGTTGGTGAGGAACGCCAGNGCAGTCGCCATGTCGTTGTCACCTGTGACGAGGACATCGAAATACCAGTCGTTGTACAGATCGGCGAGCAGGGAAGCTCGGAGCTGAGCGTCGCTGTCGAGATCGGTCCAGCTGAGGACGTTGAAACTCTGGGGGTCGGCGGACACCGGGCCATCGAGGTCGTAGCAGTAGCCCTCGACGTCGCCACCGTTGAACTCGATGACGCCGAGGTAACCGAACGAGCCAACGCGAGTCTCGCCGTCCCAGCTGACGTTGGCGTCGAAGGACCAGNCCACCCCTGTAGTGGGGCCGAGTCCCGTGTAAGAAAGATCGACTTCAGCCATCGCCGTCGACGCCAGGGCCGTAAGCGATGCGAATGCGACTCTATGCGAAATCTTCATCTCTGAATCTCCTTCAACTTTCGTCCTGACGGGGGGAAACCGTCCGAACNTTGAATCAGCCGGGAACTGGCTGGTTCTTGCCGACGCGGATGGGAAGCCGGTCGGTTGTCACGCTGCAGACACGCGGCGTATGCCCCAAAGATACTGGATCGAGATTTGACTTCAAGTGGGTAGGTCCGATTTTTGAAGGATCGTAGCGCAACCTTGAGAAAAGCACGATTTCTGATCCGGAATACCCGGAGGCATAAATATTATCAGACATTTTAATCTTCGGGCGAGTTTATCCACACGGTGGACCTCATTTCGGAAAGCCCGGAGCGGGCCATGCTCGAGCCGACGCGAGGCCTGGTCTTCCGACGCGAGTGATGCGTGCTTCGGGATGGTGATTCGACCGGCGGCCGACCCGTGATTCCACGTGTTCCCGGATCATCAGGGCGAGGCTCGCCATCTTGGAATCCGTTGATCGAGGGTTACACTCGATTCGTGATCGATCGATGCTGCATCCTGGTTCGCCGGCTCGGTTCCACTTCCATTGCAACGATGTGCTTCGTCTGGTTGGTGATGTCTCCACCGCATGCCTCGATTGCCGCAACTGGTGATGGCCCGATCGTTCCGAACGTCGACTTTCGGACGGAGGTCCGACCGATCCTTTCGAGTGCGTGCTTCGAGTGCCACGGTCCGGACGAGTCCGGGCGCCGGGGGCGACTTCGTCTCGATCGCCGTGATGGGGGGATCGATCGCGTGATCGTCGCCGGCGACGCGGCGGGCAGTCTGCTCCACCAGCGACTCGTCGCCGAAGATCCGGACGATCGCATGCCACCTCCGGACTCGCGGCATCGACTCGACGCCGACGACGTCGATGCGATTCGTCGTTGGATCGACGAAGGCGCCGTCTGGGCCGAACACTGGTCGTTCGAACCGCCTCGCGGATCCGCGGCCCCCGCCTTCGAACACGACGCGTGGAGCCGGGATCCGATCGATCGGTACGTTCGGCGAGGATTCGACGCGAATGATCTGCCGCCGGCCCCCACGGCCTCGAAGGAGATGCTGCTTCGGCGGGTGACCCTCGATCTCACCGGGCTTCCGCCCACCCTCGAGGCGCAAGCGGATTTCCTCGCCGATGATCGATCGGATGCCTACGAACGAGTCGTCGATCGCCTCCTGGCGTCGCCGGCCTTCGGGGAACGCATGGCGGTCGATTGGCTGGACCTCGCTCGATACGCGGACACCTACGGCTACCAGAGCGACGTCGACCGATCCGTGTGGCCGTACCGGGACTGGGTGATCGAGGCGTTCAACCGGAACCTTCCTTTCGACGACTTCGCGGTGTGGCAGCTCGCCGGCGACCTCCTGCCCGACTCCACGCGGGAGCAGCGACTGGCGACCGCGTTCAATCGGCTCCATCGGCAGACCAACGAGGGAGGCAGTGTCGAGGAGGAGTTCCGGGTCGAGTACGTCGCGGACCGGGTCCACACCTTCGGAACCACGTTCCTCGGGCTGACCACCGAATGCGCGCGGTGTCACACCCACAAGTTCGATCCGATCACCCACGACGAGTACTACGCCCTCTTCGCCTTCTTCGACGACATCGACGAGTCGGGGCTCTACTCGCATTTCACCAATGCGACGCCCACGCCCACCCTGTTGCTCGATCCGCCCGAGACGACCCGGCGGATCGCGGAACTCGAAACGGCCATCGCAACCGCCGAGGCGTCGCTCGACGCCGTGACCGCCGACGAACGCGCCGCCTTCGAGGCCTGGTTCGAGACTCGTTCGAATCGAGCCGTCGAGTCCCCCGTCGTCCCGGGGTTGGTCGGTGCGTATCCACTTGATGCGATCGTCGGTGGTGGACTCGAGAACGAGTTCCACGCCGACCTTCCCGGTCGCGTGGCCGGTGCCCCGGTCGTCATCGAGGGGGCGATCGAATCCGGGATCCGGCTCGACGGCGAGAACAACCTGAACTTTCCGGGGATCGCGGCCTTCCATAGGTACGACCCGTTCTCCATCGCGCTCTGGATCCGGATCGAACGGATCGCCGACCGGGCGGTGGTCCTTCACCGGTCCCGAGCCTGGACGGATGCGGGAAGCCAGGGCTATCAGTTCCTGCTCGAGTCGGGGCGGCCGAGCTGGTCGTTGATTCACTTCTGGCCGGGCGACGCGATCTCGATCCGCGGGCGGGAGTCGCTCCCCGAAGGCCGCTGGATCCAGATCGGGCTTTCGTATGACGGCTCCTCCCGTGCCGACGGTCTCGGGCTCTACGTGGATGGTTTGCCCATCGAAGTCGAGGTGGTTCGCGATCGGCTCACCAAGTCCATCACCGGTGGGGCCCCCGGCGCCATGACCATCGGCCAGCGGTTCCGTGATCGCGGGTTCAAGGATGGCGCGGTGGATCACCTGCAGGTCTTCGACCGCGTGCTCACTCCGGTCGAGTGGCGACATCTGCATCAGACCTCCGGGGCCACGGTGGATGATGCGAACGAGCCCGACCGCGATGATTGGTTCGCGTACCACCGGGCGACGCTGGATCCAGTCCGAAAGGCGACACGGGAAGCGCTGCGCAAGGATCGGCGGGAGTTGGGGCAACTGCTCGACCGGACCCCCGAGATCATGGTGATGGCCGATTTCGATCCGCCGCGTGAAGCTCGGGTGCTGGACCGGGGGCGTTACGACCGGCCCCTCCACGTCGTCGAGCCGGGGGTTCCGGCCGCCCTCGGGGGCTTCCCCGACGATCTCCCGCGAAATCGACTGGGCTTGGCGCGTTGGCTGGTCGACCCCGCGAATCCACTGGCGTCGCGCGTCGCGGTGAACCGGCTCTGGATGATCGCCTTCGGGCGGGGACTCGTGGCGACTCCCGAGGACTTCGGTGCCCAGGGTGAACCGCCATCGCATCCGGAGCTCCTCGACCGACTGGCGATCGACTTCATCGAATCGGGGTGGGACGTCAAGGCGATGTTGCGCCGGCTCGTGCTGACCTCGACCTATCGGCAGTCCACCACGGGATCCGAGTCCGCGGTGAAGATCGATCCGGCGAACCGCTGGTACACCCGGGGTCCTTCCGCCCGGTTGTCCGCGGAGATGATCCGCGATCAGGCCCTCGCCGCGAGCGGTCTGCTGGTTCCGACGGTGGGCGGGCCGAGCGTCCACCCGTACCAGCCCGCGGGACTCTGGCAGGAGAAGAGCGGGCGGACGTATCCGCAGGGATCCGGTGAGGCCCTTCATCGCCGGAGCATGTACACGTTCTGGAAGCGAACCTCGCCACCGCCTTCGATGATGATCTTCGACGCGGCGAAACGGGAGGTCTGCGTGGCGCGGCGTGATCCGACGTCGACGCCCCTGCAGGCGCTGGTCCTCCTGAACGACGTTCAGTTCGTCGAGGCCGCTCGCGTGCTCGCGGAGCGCGTGATCGTGGAGCATCCGGAGAATGCGGACGCACCGGGCCATTCGACCGCTCGGATCGCGGCCGCCTTCCGTCGCCTGACGGGACGGGAACCCCGACCCGACGAAGCGGCCATGCTCGACGAACTGCGGGCGGAAGAGCGTGCCGCGTTCGACGCGGATCCGGAGGCCGCGGGTCTGGTCGCTTCGACGGGCGACGCGCCGACCCGTCCCGGGCTCGACGCCGCCGAGGTCGCGACAATGACCATCGTCTGCTCCACGATCATGAACACCGACGCGTCGGTGACCCGACGATGAAGCACGAATGACGCCATGAATCCATCCGAGCCCGACATCCTGCGGCAGACTCGACGCCACTTCCTCTCCCGGGCCTCCGCGGGGGTGGGGGCGATGGCGCTGGCGTCCCTCGGGCACGGACGGGTGGGACCGGCGGACGACGCGGCGCGGTCCATCGCCCGGCTCGCGCCCCACTTCGCCCCTCGCGCGAAGCGGATCATCTACCTCTTCCAGAGCGGGGGGCCGTCGCAGCTCGATCTGTTCGATCACAAGCCTGCGCTTCAGGATCGGAACGGCGAAGAACTGCCCGATTCGGTCCGGCAGGGGCAGCGTCTGACCGGGATGTCGGGCAATCAGGCGTCCTTGCCGATGGCCGGCGCCCAGTTCAAGTTCCGGCGGCACGGCGAATGCGGCATGTGGGTGAGTGAACTCCTGCCCCGCACCGCGGCCATCGTCGACGACCTCTGCTTCGTCCGATCGATGCAGACCGAGGCGATCAATCACGATCCCGCGATCACCTTTCTGCAGACGGGTTCGGAGCTGGCGGGACGGCCGTCGATGGGGGCGTGGGTGAGTTACGGACTCGGCACCGAGAATCGCGATCTGCCCGCGTTCGTCGTCCTCATGACGAAGGACAAGGGCGGCCAGCCGCTCTACTCCAGACTCTGGGGAAGCGGCTTCCTCGAGAGTCGACTGCAGGGCGTGCAGATGCGGGCGGGGCGTGATCCGGTCCTTTATCTCGCCAACCCCGAAGGCGTGAGTCGTGCTCGCCGGCGGCGGATGCTCGATCGCATCACGGGGCTCGACGCCGCGCAGCACGCGCAGGCGCAGGACCCCGAGATCCACTCCCGACTCGCGCAGTACGAGCTCGCCTATCGCATGCAGATGTCGGTTCCGGAAGTCACCGATCTCGCCGACGAGCCGGCCGCCACCTTCGAACTCTACGGCGAGGACGCCCGGGTCCCGGGCACCTACGCGGCCAACTGCCTGCTGGCCCGGCGGCTGGCGGAGCGCGACGTTCGGTTCATCCAGCTCTACCACCAGGGCTGGGACCAGCACGGCGGCCTGCCGGCGGGCATCCGCGTGCAGGCGCGGGAGACGGATCAGGCGTCGGCGGCGCTGGTGACCGATCTCAAGCGTCGCGGGTTGCTGGAGGACACCCTGGTCGTCTGGGGCGGGGAGTTCGGGCGTACGAACTACTCGCAGGGCGCCCTGACGCCCACCGACTACGGCCGCGATCATCATCCCCGGTGTTTCACGATGTGGATGGCGGGAGGCGGCGTCAAGCCCGGTGTGGTCCACGGGCGCACGGACGAGCTTGGTTACAACGTGGTCGAGCATCCGGTGCACGTCCACGACCTGCAGGCGACGCTGCTGCACCAGCTCGGACTCGATCACACCCGCCTCACGCACCATCACCAGGGCCGCGACTTCAGGCTCACCGACGTTCACGGTCGAGTCGTGCGCGACCTGCTGATCTGAGTCGCGTCGAAGGGCCGATCGACGTACCGTGACCCCATGACACGTCCAACCCTTTCGATCCTGTTCGGCGCCCTGCTGCTCGGCGCCGTCTTCGCGACCCCGACCGTGGATGCCTTCATCGATTCCGAGTCATCGACGGGAGTCACGATGGACTTCGGCCCGACCCTCGGTGATCTGACCGCGTCGTCGGTACGGATCGCCTGCCGCCGCGCCGAGCCCGGGGTGATCGTGATCGGCCTCGCGGATGCATCAGGAGCCCCGCTTCGACGATGCCTGCTGGCCTGCCCGGCGGAGACCGACGGGGCCGGCACGCTCGAGATCCTCGATCTCGAGCCGGCGACCCGCTACCTCTATACGGTCGACGGGGCGTCGAACGATGCATGGTGGTTCGAGACGCGGCCGGTTCCGGACGAGACCTGCCGAATCGTCTTCGGGTCCTGTGCCGACGAAAAGCCGGGATCTTCGACGGTCTGGCGACGGATCGAGGCGGATTCCCCCTCGGCGCTCGTCCTGCTCGGCGACACGCCCTACATCGACACCACGGATCTCGCGCGGCAGCGATCCCGGTACCGCGAGTTCGGGCGGGTCCCCGCCTTCGCGGAGCTCGTCGGCCACACGCCGCTGTATTCGACCTGGGACGACCACGACTTCGGCCGCAACGACACCGACGGCAACTTGAAGGGCAAGGAGAACAGTCGTCAGGCCGTGATGGAACACCGCCCGAATCCCGGCTTCGGCGAGGCCGGCGAAGGCATCTTCACGAGTTTTCGACAGGGGCCGGTGGAGGTCTTCCTGCTTGATGCCCGGTGGTTCGCGCGAACCGAGGGGGAAGGGAACGATCCGACGCTGCTCGGTCGCCGGCAGTGGGCCTGGCTGGAACGATCGCTCGCGGCTTCCACCGCCCCGTTCCGGATCCTCGCCTGCGGGATGGTCTTCAACGGCTCGGTGCGCCCCTTCAAGACCGACTGCTGGGGGGCGTATCCCCGGGAATACGAGCGACTCGTCGACCTCATCGGCCGGGTCGGTGACGAGGGCGTGGTGCTGGTGAGCGGGGACGTGCACTGGTCACGGGTCATGCGTCACGACACCGGGGCGCGTCTCGGTCACGACCTGATGGAGTTCGTCACGAGTCCGATCCACGAGAAACTGATCGCCGCCGCGAATCCGCCGCACCGAGGCCTGGTGTTCAGCGTCGGCGAGATCAACAGTTTTCTGGAGATCGACGCCGCGGTCGAGGACGGCACGGCCTCGATGTCGCTTCGAATTCGAAACGCCTCGGGCGACGATCTGCACACGACCCGGTTCGAGCGGAAGACCGGTGATCCGTGAGTTCGCCGTGATCTCCTCGGTCGGGCCGGGCGTTCAACCGGTCTTGCGACGCTGGGCGATCGGCAGCGGCTTGGGCCGCACGAACACCAGGGTGTCGGCCGTGCTCTCGTCCGACAGCGAATAGCCCTCCGCATCGAACTTGCGCAGCGCCGCGATCGTCTTCGGACGATGATCCGCCATCCAGCGGGCCATCAGGCCGCGGGACTGCTTCGCGTAGAACGACATGAACTTCGCCTTGCCGCCGTCGAGCTGGAGGAACTTCGTCGAGATGATCGGAACGCCGAGCGTCTCCAGCCGGGCCGCCTTCGCGTACTCGTCGCTGGCGAGGTTCACGAGGGTCTCGGAGCCGTTGTCGGCCATGTCCTTCTTCAACGCCTTGCCGATCCGGTCGCCCCAGAATTCATAGAGATTGGAGGCGGCTTCGGTCTTCAGCCGGGTCCCCATCTCGAGGCGATACGGTTGGATCCGGTCGAGCGGACGCAGGAGTCCGTAGAGACCGCTCAGGATGCGGACGTGATCCTGCGCCCACGCCAGTGACGTCTTCTTCATCGTCCAGGCTTCGAGGCCCTGGTACACGTCACCTCGAAAGCACAATGCGGCCGGACCACGCGGATTCCCCCGCGTGTTGAACGCCTGCCATCGATCGTGGTTCAAGGCGGCGAGCGTCCCCGAGATCGACATCAGCCTTTCGAGCGTTGCCGGTGACTGATCGCCGAGGGTTTCGACGAGCTGCCGGGTCTGCGCCGCGAACCGCGGGGTCGTGGACTCGAGGTCCCCGGGGGTCGAGGGTGGGTCCATCTCGAGGGTCTTGGCGGGCGAAAGCACGGTGGTGAATCCAGACATGCGGACACTTTAGCGCGTTCCGCCTGGAATCGTCGGGCCGGATCGAACCGTTCCGTGCATCGATCGCCCGGACGCGAGCGGCCGCCCGCTCCCGCTCAACGATCGATGTCGATCACCGGGTCGCCCAGGACCTCCAGCCGGGGTTCGATCCCGAGCCCGGGGCCGGTCGGCGCGGACATCCGGCCGTCCCGCCGCTGCGGCGCACCTTCAGCGGTCGAGACCGTGACGTAGGAGTTGAAGTCCGTGGCCGTGAAGAGCAGATCGGTCGGCGTGCTGTGGGCGAGATGGGCGATCGCCGCGGTGACGACATCGCTTCCCCAGGCGTCCTCGATGGTCATCGCGATCCCCCGCGCCACGCAGAGATCCCGGGCCTGCCGGGCCTTGGTGAGTCCGCCGAACTTCCCGATCTTGATGTTCACCACGTCCATCGCATCGTCCCGAAGCGCCCGGACCAGGCTGTCGAGATCCTCGATCGATTCGTCCATCACGAAGGGATGGCTCGTCCGGCGTCGGATCGAACGGCACTCCTCGTAGGTCCGGCACGGTTGTTCGATGTAGACGTCCCGATCCGCGACGGCCCGGACCACCCGGGCCGCTTCGTGCGGCAGCCAGCCGGTGTTCGCATCGGCGATCAGGATGTCCCCCGGCTCGACGACGTCGGCGCAGGCGTGGATCCGGGCGATGTCCGTTTCAACGTCGCTGCCGACCTTCAGCTGGAAGCGGCGGTACCCCTCCTCCCGGTATCCCCGGAGGTTGGTGGCCATCTCCGCCGGGTCACGCTTCGAGATCGCCCGATAGAGCACGAAATCGTCCCCGTTGCGACCGCCGAGCAGGGTGACGAGGGGGAGCCCCGCGGCTTTCCCGAGCAGGTCCCAGCAGGCCATGTCGATGGCGCTCTTCACGTAGGGATGCCCCTTGAGGCGGTCGTCCATCGCCCGGCCGAGCACGTCGGTCTCCCGGGGATCGAGGCCGATCAACGCGGGCGCCACCTCGGCGATGCCGGTTCGGGCACCGGTCGCGTAGGACGGGAGATAGACGGGACCGAGCGGGGTCACTTCGCCGACGCCCACCAGTCCGGCGTCGGTCTCGATGCGGACGATCGTCGCATCGAAGACGTCGACCGACTTGCCGCCCGACCAGCTGTACCGACCTTCGTGAAGCGGGAGGTCGACCTGGTGGACGAGGATGCGAGTGATCTTCATGGGTCGGGACTCCCTCGTCTTCGTGGACGGATCCGTTGTTTCGAAGGTCGCGTCCGTTGCATCAACCGCGACCAGAGCGATAGCCTACCGTCGCGGCGATCCGGTTCGGTGAGAACCGGCGGCCACCTCTCACGCACCCGCCTCGGAGTCTGATTCGTGACCACCATCCAGATCATCGCGATCATCCCTCCAATCATCCCTCCAATC
>NZFT01000062.1 GCA_002690755.1 Phycisphaerae bacterium | reverse complement strand
CAGGCCCGCGTCGCGAAGATCCCGCAGCACGGCCTTCATGCCTTCGAATCCCTGCTTGCCCCGCTTCGAGATCCGCTGGAGGTGGACGATCTCGACCGCCGTGAAAGACTTCAGGTGCAGGCGGGGGGCTGCCTCGCGGATCGCCGAGAGCATCGAGGTGTAGTAGTCGAACTGGAGCCAGGGATGGAGTCCGCCGACGATGTGGAGCTCCGTCGCCCCTGCCTCCGCGGCCTGGATCGCGGACTCCGTCACCTCTTCGACGGACATTTCGTATGCGCCGTCCTGATCCTTCTTGCGGTGGAAGGCGCAGAAGGAGCAGCTGAGGGCGCAGATGTTGGAATAGTTGACGTGTCGGTTGACGTTGTAGTACGTGGCTCGGCCGTGCATCCGTCGCCGGACGAGGTCCGCGAGGCGACAGACGCTGTGGAGGTCCCGGGTGTCGTAGAGGATCCGTCCTTCGTCGAGATCGAGCCGCTGGCCGGCGACGACCTTCTCGGCGATCGGTTCGAGGTCGGGATCGAGGAGGCGTATCGCGGAGGTCTCTTCGACGGCGTGGTGGATCATGGAGAACATTCTAGGAGTGGGCGGCGGACGAGGATCGACTGCCTCGAGGGGTTCGCCACTGATTGGAGGCGGATTCGAACGGGTTTTCGGACCTCGCGGTGCGATCGCCCGGCTTCCCCGGCCTTCTCCGAAGCAAACCTTCCGCAGGAGTGCTGCAGTCGGGCTCCCCGACGGTCGATTTCCAGAACATGCGCGGATCCCCGAGGGACTCCGCTCGAGGCGGTTTCTCGAGTTGGAAGGAAGGCGGTTTTCATGAGTGACGGACACGACGAGCGGCGGAACCCCGAAGAGGAACTCGACCAGGTGGCGCCGGCCCCGACCTCCGATCCGGCGGAAGACGGGTCACGATCCACGAGTGGCGACGTGCTGTCGTTGATCGAGGACGTGGAACGACATCTGACGCGGATTCGAGACGTGCAGCACCAGCAGGAGTCCGAGTTCATGGATCTGGCCGGACGACAGCGTTCGGTCGAAGAGGCGGAAGCGGCCCTGTCCTCGCGTGGTGGAGAGATCGAAGCCGCATCGATCGCCCTTTCGCAGGAGCGTGATGCGTTCGACCGGGTGCGGGCCGAACTGGAGTCCGCCCAGGATGAACTCGACGAACGGCGCCGGAACTGCGACGAAGCCGTCGCGGAGATCGATTCATCGAGAGCCGAACTGGAGTCTGATCGCAACGAACTCCGAAGCGATCGCGCCGCCCATCAGGCGGAGATCGATGCCTGCGCTGCGAAGTCGCGTGCGCTCGAGGAGGAACGATCCGCGATCGAGGAACTCCGGTCGGAACTGGAGGCGCGGGAGCAGACGCTCGTCGAAGGATCGGTCGCACGGGAATCGATGCAGGAACGAATCGAGGAACTCGAGGGCGAGGCGGTTCGACGGAGCGAGCACGATCGGCTCGCCGCCGAGGAACACGATCGTGCCCTCGCCGAGGCGACCGCCGTCACGCAGCGGCATCGCGAGGCGCTGGAGTCGGTCGGTCGTGACCTCGAAGCGGCGCAGTCGGAGCTCGTCGACGCCCGTGGCCGTTTCGAGACCATGGAGTCCGAACTGGAATCGATTCGAAACGCGCACCAGACGAAGACCCAGGAGAACGCCGCGCTGCAGGCGACGATCGTGGATCTCGAATCGCGTTGCGACGACTTCGATGAACGGAACCAGGAGCGACAGGCGTCGCTCGACGCCGCAATGGCGCGGACCACCATGTTCGAGGACGAACTCGCCGCCGCCCGGGCCCGGGTGAACGAGCTTGAATCCGTGGTCGAGGAGGACCGGCGACAGCTGGGGCTCGCCGGCGAGAAACTGACCGAACTCGCCCGGGCGGTCGCCGAACAGGCGCCCCGTCTGGAGCAGGGCACCGCGGCGATCGCGATCGCCGCGGAACAGCGCGAGCGGATCGAACGGCTCGAATCCCGAATCGCCTCCGACGGCACCGATGCCAACGAGGCGGTCGCCAGGGTTCGTGACACGCTCGAATCGCGGATCGCCGAACTGGAGTCGGCGTTGGAGCAGGCGGCGACCGGGAATCCCGACGAGGCGTCGATGCAGTCGGCGGTCGACGCGGTCCGGGGCCCGCTCGAGGCGAGGATCCGTGAACTGGAGCAGATGGCCGCGGATCCCGCGGCGATCGAAGCGGCGACCGCGCCCTTGCTGGCCGAGATCGAGACGCTCCGCGGTCGGATGCAGAGCCTCGGCGGATCCGAAGGCGACGCCTCGGCGTCCGAACTGAAGGCGTTCGAGGAGCGATGTCGACGGGCCGAACAACGGAGCGACGAACTCGAGACGGCGCTCGCCATGACGAATGATCGCGGCCAGGCGCAGGAGATGGCGAAGAAACTCCGGGCGAAGGCGGAACGAATCAACGCGGCGGCTCGACACCTCGACCGTCGCAAGCGGCGACTCGCCGCGGTGAAGGGTCGGGTCCGCAGTCACCCCGGCGAGGACGGTGGCAACGCCACGTTCCACGAGCTCCAGCGTCTGGAGGCGCAGCGGAAAGAACTGTCGCAGGTTCGGGAGTTCCTTTCACGAAGCGAGCAGCAGATGGTCCGCCGTTGGGCCCGATCCCGTTCGGTGGCGATGGTGGCCTGGATGGGCATGCTGGCCGCGGTCTGCGTGGTCGGAAGCTGGTTCGCGGTGAGCGAGATCGTTCCGGTGGCGGGCATCGCCACGGTCGAACTTCGCGCCACGCCTCGCGACGGCGGCGTGCTTTCGAACGAAGCGGCCTCGACCTGGCGCGAGTGGCACGAAGCCCTCGCGACCGACCCCGCCTTCGTCGAAGCCGTGGCCCGTCGACTGGCCGCTCGAGGGTTGACCCCCCAGGGTGGTGAAACCGGGCTGGCGACGATGCTCGTCGATGATCTCCAGTTCGAGACCGATGGTCCGGGTCGACTTCGTCTGGTGCTCGAGGGCGCGGATCGTCGAGTGCTTCCCGGTACGCTCGATGCGATCGCCACCACGATGGCGTCGGAATCGGCGCGGCAGGCCCCACGTCGAGCGGACGCCGCTCGAGCGGCGCTCCGCGGCGACCAGCCGACCACCGCGGGTGGTGGTTACGCGAGATTGATCGGCGGCGAGATGCCGCCGAAGCTGTTGTCCCTGATCGGGATGATCGCGGGGGTGTCGATCATCGCGTCGCTGCTTCTGATCGGTCTCGTCTACCTGACCCTGAGTCGTGCGAAGCGGATCTTCGACGCGTCCCACGACGATGACGAAGGCATGATTCCCGCCTGATCGCGGCGCTGAGTCCGGGAACCTCGAGGTGAGCACCCGACCCGGCAGGGAAGCGGGTGATGCGAGGTGCCCACCCGCGATCGACGCGAAGTTGCCGGGCCGCACGAAAGTCGACCCGTTCACCCGCCGATGTGCTTCCTAGAGGGCCGCCAAGTTCGTGACGAAGGCCCTCGAAAGGAAGCACGCATGAGTCGAGTCAACATGCCCGTCGGATGGCGTCTGGTGAACGAGCGATCGTCGGTGGATTCCGAGGCATCGCATCGGGGCCCGGAAGCGGAGGATCGCTTCGCCGAGCCTTCGCCGGTGATCGCTCGAATCGATGTCGAGCAGGTGCTCCGAGCCGCGGACGAAGCGTCCCGCCGGATGGAGGATCTCGCCCGCGAACTGGACTGCNTGGGCGATTTCGACCATGGCAACGACGACGGTCCCCGGGCCGCCTGAAGAACAATCGAGGCGAATCGTCGGGAATCGACCCGTTCGAATCGACATTGCACCGCCCGGTCGTAGAATCGACCGGGCGTTCTTCGTCGTTGGAGCGGCGTCCTTTTCCGGGTTATCGGAGCATCTCGTGCGATCTCGTTCCTCCAAGCCGATCTCATCGTCGCCGATCATGCTTCATCGGCTCGTCGTCGCCTCGGTTCTGGTGGTTGCGGGGCTCGCCTCCTCGGCCGCAGCCCAGGTTCGAATGGTCAACTGGAACATCGCCCGGCTGAACGGCGATCCGCAAGCGATCGAGGAGGTCCTCGTCGCGATGGCCGACGACGACGTGCCCGGGNTCGCGATCGCGCCGACGGTGTTGATCCTGCAGGAGGTCACCAACAGCGCCCGGGTCGCCATCCAGAACATTCTCGAGGACGCGATCCCCGGCGTGCCCTATCAGACCGCGACCTTCACGATCGGCAGCAGCGAGAACGGTTCGGGTGGCGCCCAGATGCTCATCTACCGATCCGATCTCTTCGAGGAGATCTCCACAGGTCACCGCGACATCTCGACGGGGGCCGGTCGGAACACCGACCGCTGGCAGTTGCGGATCCGAGGTTCGGCCGACGATGCCGGCATCCTCTGGATCTACGGGATGCACCTGAAAGCGAGCAGCGGAAGCGCCAATGCGGAGACCCGCCGGCAGGGCGCGGTCGCGATTCGAAACGACGCGGACACGCTGCCCGCCGGAAGCAACATCATCTACGCGGGTGACTTCAACGTCTACGGAAACAGCGAGCCGGCGTACCTCGAATTCCTTTCGGCGGGACCGGGTCGAGCGGAGGATCCGCTCGGTACCGGAAGCTGGAGCGGCGCGTCCAACGCGATCAAGCACACCCAGAGTCCCCGCCTCAGCGGCGGCGCCCTGGTGGGCGGCGGCCTCGACGACCGGTTCGATTTCCAGCTGTTCTCGCCACCGTTCTTCGACGGGGACGGATTCTCCGTGATGCCCACGACGTATCGATCCTTCGGCAACGACGGGGATCACTACAACATCTCGATCAACACCGGAAACAACACCTATTTTCCCGGGCAGACCGCTCGATCCAACGCGCTGGCGGACGCCCTGCACGATGCCAGCGACCACATCCCGGTGGTCGCCGATCTGATGGTTCCCGGTCTGCTCACCTGCGTGCTCGACGACAATCTCGGCCGCGTGGTGAGCGGCGGCACCGCGTCCGTGACCGCGCTGGTCGCGAACGCACGACAGGTCGTCACCCCGGAGGCCGCGACGCCGCTCGAATACTCGGCCGTCGGGGACGGCGTCCTGATCGGTGGTGGAGACGGAATCGCACCGCTGCTTCCGAGCTTCGACACGCAGTCGTTCGGACTCGTGGCCGGGGTCACGGGCGACTTCACGGCGTCCGTCGAGGTCCTCGCCACGAGTGGGGGCGTCTCGCAGCCGGAGTACGAACTCTCGTGCAGTGGTTTCGGAATCCGACCGGCGGTGCCGTCATGGTCGGCCGCGTCTCTGGTCACCGACGTCACCGTGGAGGCGGCGTCACCGGCGGACGCCGGCGCGATCTTCATCGACGTTCCGGTCCACAATCTCGGCTGGAGCGGCGTGCAGTCCGCGCTCGATCTCGACGCGGCGAGCGGTCTTGGCGGAGGCTTCTTCATCTGGGAGGGACTGGGGACCAGCGTCGCCGGCGAACCCGGGCTGCTGCGATTCGGATTCAACACCGCCGGCGCCGACGAGGGGACGCACGAGGTCGATGTGACGATTCAGGCGACCGACGAGGACGTTCCCGGCGAGACCACGCACTACATCACCATCACGCTCGTCGTCGCCATCGGGGGAGACGATCCGGTGCCCGGTGACTTCAACGACGACGGCTTCGTCAACGGGGCCGATCTCGGTCTGCTCCTCGGGGCGTGGGGTCCTTGTCGGAACTGCCCGCAGGATCTGAACGACGACGGCGTGGTGAACGGTGCCGACCTCGGACTGGAGCTCGGTTTCTGGACGGGATGAACGACGGCGACCGAGGAGAGACCATCCGAGGATCGGGAGGATCCGAAGTAAACGAACGATTCGGTGCGAATATGGTTGTCCACCAGCACCAACAACCGCCAAAATGGGTGCGTTGCAGGATTCGAGTTCAGACAGCGCACCAAACCAGCCTGGAGTCATGCCGTGAAGAGCCGTACCTCGTTCGCCACCCTCGCCCTCGCCGTCATCGCGAGCACGCCCGCTTCCGCCGTCGCCGACGAAATCTCGATCGTGGCGGACCGTGACAACACGATGTTCCAGTCACAGGACGGCCGGCTGTCCTCCGGTTCGGGAACGACGCTCTACGCGGGCCGCATCAATTTCGAGGTCAACAACGACTGGCAGCGACGCGCCCTGATTCGGTTCGACGTCTCCGGGATTCCCGCGGGATCGAAGATCGTCGAGGCCTCGGTTCGCATCCAGGTCACCCGGACGCCGCCCCAGCCACCGCTGAACGTCCCCTTCAAGCTTTTCCGCTGCAACGCCGGGTGGGGCGAAGCGGGCTCGTCTTCGGGTGGCGGCATGGGCGCCCCGAGCGAGGCCGGCGATGCGACCTGGTTCCACACCTCGTACCCCGATGCGTTCTGGGCGACGCCCGGCGGCGACTTCCAACGAACCGAGAGCGGCCTGGTGCTGATCGACACCAACGGAAGCTACACCTTCACCGGCGACGGGCTGGCCGCGGACGTCCAGGGGTGGATCGATGGTGGCGACAACAACGGCTGGGTCATGACCGCGGACGTCTCCGAGCCGCGGACCGTGCGTCAGATCGCGAGTCGCGAAAACGCGAACGCCGCCAGCCGGCCCACTTTGATCGTGGTGTTCGAGGAGGGAGGCGGTCCGGCCGCCGACTTCAACGGCGACGGCCTCGTNAACGGCGCCGACGTCGGCCTGCTTCTCGCCGCGTGGGGTCCGTGCTCCGGCTGTCCCGAAGACCTGAACGACGACGGCGTGGTCAATGGCGCCGACCTCGGGCTGCTGCTGTCCGAGTGGACGGGCTGATTCGATCGACTTCGGTCGAGCTTCAACGAGCTCGCGTTTTCCTCACCTGGACCGCGAGGATCCTTCGGAGACCGGTGCTCATGCGAAGCGGGCGACTTCGACCGGCCATGAACATGATGATCGCGGTGGCCGCGGTGATCTTCACGCACCTGCTTCCGGCTCGTACCGCCGTCGCCGCCGAATCGGAATACGTCGATGCCGGTAGGGGTGACGTCCGCATCGTCCGTCCGTCGGACTTCGATCCCGCCGAGCCGCTGCCGCTGATCATGCTCCTGCACGCCTTCGCCTACTCGGGCGAGATCGAGGAGGCCTACCTCTCGCTCTCGTCTCAGGTCGACACGCAACGGTTCATCCTCTGCATCCCCAACGGCCGGCGAAACTACACGGGGCAGCGGTATTGGAATGCGACCGACGCCTGTTGCGACATCTTCAATCAGTCTCCGGACGATTCCGGTTATCTCCGCGGGCTCGTCGACGTGGTCGGCGACGCCTACGCGATCGATCCGCGTCGAATCCACCTGGTCGGCCATTCCAACGGCGGATTCATGGCCCATCGCATGATCTGCGACCACGACGGGCTTTTCGCAGGAATCGCGACCCTCGCGTCGGCGACGTATCTGAACCCGAACGCCTGCACGCTCGAGACGCCGGTGCACGTGCTTCAGGTCCACGGAACGCTCGACTTGGTCGTGTTCTACGGCGGTGGTTGCTTCGTGACGGGTGGTTGTTACCCGTCGGCGGAGATGACGCAGCGCTACGTCGCGTCGGACAATGGATGCGGCGACGCGTCGGACCCGCGTGGAGGATCGATCGATCTGATTCCCGGCGGCGGCGCGGAGTCCACGATCTCGACCTACGCCTCGACGTGTTCCCCCGGCGGATCGGCCGAACTGTGGACCGTGCCGGGCGCGGGTCACAACCCGCCGTTCGGAACGCGGTTCGCGGAGAATGTCGTCGCCTGGCTCCTGGCGAGGCCGTCGCCCGCGACCGGGCCCGACGGGGACCTGAACGGCGACGGACTCGTGACGCCGGCCGACCTCGGCCTGCTGCTCGCCGCCTGGGGCGACTGCCCGGGCTGCTCCGCGGACCTCGACGGAAACGACCTGGTGAACGGTCTGGATCTCGGGCGGATGATCGCGAACTGGACCCCCTGAGTCGATCGACGATCGCTTGGGGCATCAAGGCGTCATCCGCGCCGGAATTCGAGTCACCGAGAGAGGCTTCGGCCCGGGCATGCGGTCATGCGCTCATGAAATGAACGACGCCCGCCGGGTCAGGCGGGCGTCGTCCGAAGGCCGAGGTGGGATTCGAACCCACGAATCACGGATTTGCAATCCGTTCCCTTAGTCCACTTGGGTACTCGGCCGGNGCTCAGGAGTATATATCGGGCAAGCCGGGATCGGCCCCCTCTTTCAAATCTTCGTTTTCGCCGAATGAGGCTCCTGGAAATCCCCGCCTGCGGTTTCAAACCTTGCCCGGATGCTGGGAAGGGTCGATTCGACGTAGCATTTCACCCATGAGCACGACGCGACCACTCCGGTATCGATTCCAAGCCTTCCTCGCCACCACCTTTCCGACCATGCTCGCCGTCTGTCTCGCGGCGCCGGCGCTGGGGCAGGAGGCCGGCTCGACGCCCGCCGCCGAGACCGACGACGCCGGGATCACGGCGCCCACCAGGCGGGTGGTCCTCCCCGACGACGTCGATCGAGACGGACGCCCCCCGCTCCTTCGGGAGGGTGGATTTCTGGTGAAGGTGGAGGGTGAGATCGAGCGTGATGCCGAACTCGGGGTCCACGTCTATCGCCCGCTCGCGACCGCGACCGGTGGCATTCGCCGTGAGTTGATTCTTCTTCCGAGCCGCGGACTCGACGACCTGGTCCGCCTGGAGTCGGTACAGCCGGCATCCGCCCGGGGCAATCCGACCGCCGGGGTCTACGAGGTCACGGGGAAGGTCCTCGTCTTCCAGGGCCGGAACTTCCTGCTTCCCGGCGCGATCGTACCGGTCCGTCGCGCCGACGCGGATCAGGCCGAGGCGACGACGAAGAAGACGGCGTCCGACCCGGTCGATGCCACGTCGAAGACCACGACGGATCCCGAAGAACGTGATTACGCCGCCGAGATCGAGTCGCGGCTCGAATCCCGGATCGGTGCGGTGCCTCGAAGCCTCGACGTGCTGGCCGCACCGCCCACCGAACCCGCCGCCCTGAAGGCGGGCACCCGTTTCGTGCAGCGGCGGGGCCGGGTGGTCCGCGATCCGGCGAGCGGGATCTGGCGGTTCGTGCTGGAGGGCACCGGTCGTCGAGGCGGGGGGTCGAGCGTTCAGTTGCTGCCCTGTCTCGAGCTCGAGCGGCTGATCCGCCGGACCCGGCAGGCCGGCGTCGGCGATGCGGTGCTCCTGAGCGGGGTCGTCACCATGTATCAGGGTCGCAACTACCTGCTCCCGACCGCGGTTCGCACCCCGACCGAAGGCCGCAGCATCGGTCCCTGACCGGACGGCGGTGAAATCGACCGTGCTCGCCGTCTGGCGACGGGTCGAGCCTGATATCCTTTCCGGCTCGCCTTCTCAAACCCGTATCTGGAGACCGCCGTGGCCTACCCCCAGGCAATCATCGAAACCGACAAGGGCACCATCACCGTCGAGCTGTGGGACGACGTGGCGCCCAACCACGTGAAGAACATGCTCGACCTCGGTGCGAAGGGCTTCTACGACGGCCTCGGCTTCCACCGGATCCTCGACAACTTCGTGATCCAGGGCGGATGCCCCAACACCAAGGCCGGCGCGAACGGCATGCCCGGCACCGGTGGTCCCGGCTACAACATCGATGCCGAGTTCAACGACAAGAAGCACGAAGAAGGCGTCCTGTCGATGGCTCGGTCCGCGGACCCCAACAGCGCCGGCAGCCAGTTCTTCATCTGCCTGAGCCGTGGCGGTTGCCAGCACCTCGACGGTGAGTACACCGCGTTCGGAAAGGTGATCGACGGCATGGACGTGGTCGAGGCGATCGCCGGCGTCAAGAAGGACGGCAACGGTTTCCCCGAAGGGGAGATGCCCCGCATGACCGGCGGCATCAAGGCCGTCGAGACCGCCTGAGCCGACGCAGGTCGTTCGTCACAGAGACGGAACCAACCCCCTCGTGCGCCGCGCGTTCGGGGGGGTGCTCCGTTTCTGGGATCGGTCAACGCGGCTGACGGGTTTCCGGTTCGTCGACGACTTCGGGCGTCCACCACGACTGGATCCGGCGGTCGGCGCGATCGTCGCCGGGGGTCTGGGGCGGGGCGGGGACGAGGGTCATCCGCGTGATCACCGGCGGCTCGGTCGGTCGACCCGCGGCGACGTCATCGATCTCGACGTCCGCGATGTCCGCGATCGCCTTGTCGCCCTCGACCGCGTAGCCGAACGCGCAGTACTGACCGTCGAGCCGGGCGGTGCCTTCGCGTCCGAGGCAGAAGAAGAACTGGCTGCCGGCGCTGTCGGGATGATCGGCGCGGGCCATCGAGATGACGCCGAGGTCGTGCTGCAGCGTGGATCGCTCCATCGGCAGATCCCAACCCGCGCTGCCGTTGCCGGTGCCGCTCGGGTCGCCGCCCTGGATCACGAACCGACGACCGGTGCGATCGAAGTGGACCACCCGGTGAAACGTGGTGTCGTCGTAGAAACCGTTCTCCGCGAGGTGCCGGAAGTTCCACGCGGTGTTCGGGGCGGCTTCCGGCGCGAGGGCGACCCGGATCGGACCGAGAGTCGTGTCGACCAGGACGTCGCGGTCGGGGAAGATCCGGAATCCGGTCAGCACCGGCGGCTCACCCGGATCCCAGTCGGGGGCGGCCTTCGCCCGCTCGAGCACCGCGACGTCCGAGACGTCGTCGGGGTCGAGGAGTTCCTCGCCGAAGCCGATGATCCGCGTGTACGGGTCCGTGGTTCCGGGGCGATAGTCGCGGGTGGTGCGGACCGGCGTCCGACCGATCATCGGCTGGATCACCAGGGGCGAGCCGGTCGCGACGCCGTCCGCGATGACCTGGACCCGGGCGGTGGTGGCGAGATCGGCGATGGCGGGAAGCGCTTCCAGCAGATCGAATTCGCCGGGGGCGCCGCCGATCGCGCTTTCGAGGACGGTGCCGTCCGGGGCCAGGAGCACGAGGTCGAATCCGTCCTCGGGCACCTCGGTCCGGCCACGGAGTGACAGCACCACCGGAATCGGTCGCCCGACCCGGTTGTAGAGGGCGTTCGGTCGGAGGGGATCACCGTCGACGTTCGCCCGACCGAGGTCCGGTGTCGGGGCCGTCGGGCCGGCGGCGATACCGCCCGGGATCGGGGCGAGCGTGATGATCGCCAGCACGCCGGCGAGGATCGATCGGGTCGGAAACTGGTGGTTCGCTCCTGGCATGATCTCGCCTCCGGATGGCCGGTCGATCGGGCACGACGCTGGTGCGGTCGCCGTTGAACCGTAGAATGCGGGCCGCATGACGACCGGCCTCACCAGAGACGATATCGCCTCGACCCGACTCATCGTCGGGCTCGAGATCCACGTGGAGCTCTCGACCCGGTCGAAGATTTTCACGCGAGCCGCCAATCCGGCCTGCCCGGAGTTCGAGGACGCGGAACCGAACACCCTCGTCGATCCCCTGGTCGCCGCCCTTCCCGGCACCCTGCCGGTGATGAATCGGCACGCGGTCGAGATGTCGGCGAAGGTCGGGATGGCCCTCGGCTGCTCCATCGCCGAGCACGCGAAGTGGGATCGCAAGAACTACGCGTACCCGGATCTTCCCAAGGGTTACCAGATCAGCCAGTACGACCTGCCGCTCTGCTTCGACGGGGCGGTGGACATTCCCGCGTCGAATCCGGAAGCGGAAGGGGGGATGCGTCGCATCGGGATCACTCGGGCCCACCTCGAGGAGGACACCGGCAAGCTCGGGCACGATCTCCCCGGTGGTGGCCGGTTCGCGGGAAGTCTCGTCGACCTGAACCGGGCCGGCACGCCGTTGCTCGAGATCGTCACGGAACCGGATTTCGATTGTCCGGAGGATGTCGTGACCTTCGCCCGCGAGCTTCGCACCCTCTGTCGCTTCCTCGGGGTCACCGAGGGGGTGATGCAGAAGGGGCACATGCGGTTCGAGCCGAACATCAACCTGGTCATCGACACCACGGACGGCCGGGAGTTCCGGACCCCGGTGATCGAGATCAAGAATCTGAACAGCTTCCGCGCGGTCGAAGGCGCGATCCGCCACGAGATGGAGCGTCAGGTCGACGAGTTCCTCGAGACCGGACGGGTGATGGGCATGGGGATGAAGCAGACCCGCGGGTGGGACGACGAACGCCTCGTCACCGTGCTCCAGCGGGAGAAGGAGGACGCGCACGACTACCGCTACTTCCCCGAACCGGACCTGCTTCCGGTCGAGATGGACGCGGCGTGGAAGGACCGGATCCGGAAGGAGATCCCGGAGCTTCCGATCGCCCGCCGGGCGCGGTATCGGGACGACTTCGGCCTCCCCGAGAAGGATGCGGCGGCCCTGGTCGAGGATCGCGAACTGTGTCTCTACTTCGAACGCGTGGTCGACGCCCAGGCGTCGCTGTCCGCGCCGCCGCCCGCGTCGGCGGCGGGGCACGAGGCCGCGAAGCTCATGCTCAACCAGATGGCGAAGCGGGCGAACGAACTGGGGGTCGACGTTCCGGAGCTCGGCATCAACGCGGATCAGATCGCCGATCTGCTGGCGCTTCGCCGGGACGGCACGCTGCCGGCGCAGGCGATCGATCCACTGCTCGAACTCGCCGCGGATTCTCCCGAACCGATCGCGTCCCTCGCGGAAGCGAACGATCTGGTGGCGGTTCGCGACGAATCCGCGATCGAACAGTGGCTCGCCGATGCGGTGGTCNCCCAGCCGCAGGCCGCCGAAGACGTTCGCAACGGCAAGGATGCCGCGATCGGGCGCCTCGTCGGCGCGGTGATGAAGGCGTCAGGCGGACAGGCCGATGCACAAGACGTTCGGAAACGACTCTTCGAGCTGCTCCGAGGCTGATTCATCCGGTTCATCCGGTTCATGCGATGCTTGTGATCCGGTGTCGTCATCCGACTCCGACTCCGACTCCGACTCCGACCCCGACCCCGAACGCTGGGACGAGACATGCAAGACGAACTCTCGGAAATCCTGCTCGCCTCGGACGTGATCGCCCGCCGGGTGGAGGAGATCGCCGCCGAACTCGGGCGTCGCCTGGCACCGCTCGCCGAGCGCGACGAACCGGTGGTGCTGGTGCCGGTGCTCACCGGAAGTCTGGTGTTCACCGCCGACCTGATCCGCCAGCTTCCTCAGAAGATGCGACTCGACGTGGTCACCGTCTCCAGCTACGCCGGCGCCACCACTGAATCACGGGGGGCCACGATCCGAGGTGCCGTTCCGGAAAACCTCGACGGTCAGCACATCGTCCTGGTGGACGACATCTTCGACACCGGCAACACCCTGAGCCTCCTGGATGGATTGGTTCGGGAACGCGGCGCCGCGAGCGTCACGATCTGCGTGCTGCTCGCCAAGCCGTCTCGGTACGAGGTCGACCTCCGGCCGGATCTCATCGGTTTCGAGATTCCGGACGCGTTCGTGGTCGGGTACGGACTCGACTACGACGGTCTCTACCGGAACCTCCCCTTCATCGGGGTGCTGAAGCCCGAGGTCGTGGAGTGAGCATCGAACGACCGAGTACCGATCGACCGGCACGGATCCCGTTCGGGGGTGAAGCGGAGGCGTCGATCTCGATCGAGGCGCCGCCGGCGCCGGTGGCGTCGCTGCTCTCCGACGGTGAGACCGTGCTCATGGTCGTCCGCCCCAGTCTTTGGATGGTCGGACTCTGGTCCTTCGGGGCCCTCGGGGTCATCGCGGGCATGGTCTTCGCGCTGGCGTGGGGCGCGCGGTTCGAGTGGACGGGCTGGACGGAATCACAGGCCTTCGGACTCGGACTGCTGCTGGCGGGCATCCGGCTGGTCTGGCAGTTTCTCGACTGGATGAATCGGCTCTACGTGCTCACCGATCGTCGCGTGATCCGTCGTCGCGGGATCTTCCAGGTCGACGTCTTCGAGGCGCGACTCGACCGGATCCAGCAGACCTCGGTGCTCCGCCTGGTCCGGGAGCGTCTCTTCGGTCTTGGAACCGTCGCCTTCGCCACCGCGGGCACGGGAACGCTCGACGCGCTCTGGGAGGCGGTCGACGATCCGTTCGCGGTGCATCAGGCCGTCACGCAGGCGATCGATCGATACGGTCGCGGGCCCGGCGGGGTGTGATCAATCGGGAACGGGTGCGGAGACGAGCTCCGCGATCGACATCGTGCCCGGCATGGTGACCCGCTCGACGCGCGAGATGCGTCGGGAGACGACCGGCGCGGCGTCGAGACTCCGGTCGATCGAAGCCATGCCGCCGTCCGGCGTCCGGCCCAGATCGAGCGAGGTTCCGCCCGTCCAGCCGTCGGGGATCACCACGGGTCGTTCGGACTGCAGGAAGTCGAGGGTGCCGGCGCTTGCGGCAGCGGTCCCGGTCGAGAGGACCGCCGCGGTGATCGCGATCGCGCCGACGAGTCCACGGGCCCAGCGGTCCAGCGGCATTCGGAACACGAGCACCGCGAGCAGGATCGCGAGCATCGCGGCGACGGTGTCAGCCGCGGCGACGTTGCGGATCGCATCGAGCCACGCATCGTCGCCGATCACCACGTCATCGACGGTCGGTCGGATCGTCGACATGGTGACCGCGACGATCGCCACGTCGGCGGCCACCACGAGGGCGGCGGCGATGCCGGCGGCGATTCGGGCGGCCGCGGTCGGCGCGGCGAGGCCCGGTCGGAGCGGACGGGCCGCGACGATCCCCGCGATGGGCGGAATGAGGAGGGCCATCGCCGCGGCGAAGAAGAGCGGCTCGACGACGCCGGCCTCGTAGAGCGCCTGGATCATCGTGCCCGGCATGCGAGCACCGGTCACCACCGTCCCGCCGATCGGTCGCGCGAATTCACCCATGCCGAGCCAGGCCTCGATGCCCGCGCGTTCGGCCATCCAGCCGAGCACCAGCATGCCGAGTCCGGCGGCGAGGGTCGTGAACGCGATGACCGCGATTCGAACGCCGTCCCGGGCCGGGTCGTCGACCCGGGTCGTGCCTCGATCGACCGCGTTGCCGCTGAGGTCCTTGACGCCTCGGCGACCGGTGGTCGCCGCGGTGCGTCGACGGGCGCCCGGGCCGGGATCGGGAATGATGTCGGGCATCGGTCGATTCCTTGCGTGCGTGCGTGGACGGGAGGCGGGGGCGCTCGTCGTTCGGCGGGGGTCGCGGCCCTGGTGACTCAGTCGTTCGGGATCTCCCCCGCCCACGCGACGAGGGATCTTGGATTCGGAAGTCGTTCCCCGAGCGAGGTCAGGGTCTCGCGGTCGTCTTCGGCGAGTTCGTCGGCCTTCGGCGCGACGATTTCCAGCACCGCGTAGAGATCACCGGCCCGCGCCTTCGCGTCGACGATGCCCTTGCCCTTGAGGCGGAGCTTCGCACCGCTGCGGACGCCGGGCGGGATCCGCAGTGTCGCGGTTCCCTTCATCAGCGGCACCGTGACCTCGCCACCGAGGGTGGCTTCCACGATGGTGATCGGCACCACGATGCTGAGGTCGAGTCCGTCCCGGGTGAACCACGGGTGCTTGCCGACCTTGATCTGCAGGAGCAGGTCGCCCTGCGGTCCGCCCCGGGATCCCACGCGGCCCTTTCCGCGGACCCGCAAGGTGCTTCCGGACTGGACGCCGGGCGGGATGCGGACGTCGATGGAGACCGGTTCGCCCTCGGGGCTCCCCATTCGAATGGTCTCCATCCCGCCGAACACCGACGCGGCGAAACCGATCTCGAGTTCGGATTCGATGTCACGGCCCCTGGTCGGGCCGCCCTGCGTTTCGCCGCCGCCGAAGCCGCCGAAACCACCGAAGCCGCCGAACCCGCCGCCACCGCCGCCGGTGGAGCGGCCGCGTCGACCGAACGATTCTCCGAAGATCGATTCGAAGTCATCGGGCGAGAGATCCTGCCAGTTCCCGGCACCACCCGCACCGGATGGGGGCGTGTTGGCACCGGCGTGGCCGAATCGGTCGTATTGGGCCCGTTTTTCGGTGTCGGACAGCACGTCGTAGGCGAGCTGGACCTCGTTGAAGCGTTCCGCGGCACCGTCGGACTTGTTGAGGTCGGGGTGGTGCTCCCTCGCCAGCCGACGATGGGCGGATTTGATTTCGTCCTCCGAGGCGCCTCGCGGGACACCAAGCACCTCATAATGATCTCGGGGATCGGCCATGCGACGAGTATACGGTTCCAACGTCCAAGTACAGTTCATCTCCGTGATGCACCGACATAGCATGAAGCCATGAAGACGTCCCCAGCGGTATCCCTGCCCTTGATTCCCGAACCCCGTCGGGAACGGGCCCGACCCCGGCGCCGGGCGGGCGGAAGCCGCATGGAGCGGTGGCGTTTCGCCGTGCTCATCTTCATTCAGGTCCTGATCATCGCCCATGTGGTCCAGTGGCTGATCACGGGCACCACGGTGGCGCCGATCGAGCCGAGCGAGTCGATCAAGACCGTCCAGACCGGGGTGATCACGGTCGGGTTCATCTTCTTCGTGGTGGCGATCGGCTCGACCATGATCCTCGGCCGATTCTTCTGCGGTTGGGGCTGTCACATCATGCTTCTGCAGGATTGGTGCGGCCGCCTGCTGGACAAGGTCAACATCCGACCACGCCCGTTCCGATCCCGGCTTCTGAGATTGATGCCGCTCGCGCTGGCCCTCTACATGTTCGTCTGGCCCGTCGCCCATCGCTTCATCGTGGCACCGTGGATCGAGAATGCGCCCAAGTGGCCGGGGTGGTCGTTCGAGGCGACCACCACGAACTTCTGGGCCACCTTCCCGGGCTTGATGATGGCGATTCCATTCCTCCTCGTCTGCGGTTTCCTGACCATCTATCTCCTCGGCATGAAGGGCTACTGCACCTACGCCTGTCCGTACGGGGGCTTCTTCGCACCCGCCGAACAGGTGGCCCCGGTCCGGATCAGGGTGCGGGAGGACTCCTGCCAGCATTGCGGGGTGTGCACCGCGGCATGCACGAGCAACGTCAAGGTCCATCAGGAGATCGAGTCGTTCGGCACGGTGGTCGACCCCGGATGCATGAAGTGTCTCGACTGTGTGACGGTCTGCCCCGAGGACGCCCTCTACCTCGGGCTGGGAAAACCCGCGATCATGATCGGTTCGGATCAACGGGAGGCGGCGGTCGCCTCCGGAAAGCTCAAGCCGAAGTTCGACCTGTCCTGGCCCGAGGAGATCGTGTTCGCCGTCATCGCGGTGGGCCTTCTCCTCTCGATCCGCGGGGCGTATTCGCTGCCGCTCCTCTTCGCGAGCGGCACCGCGGCCTGCGGCACGTGGATCGTCTGGAAGGCCTGGCGAGTGGTTCGCGACCGGAACGCCTCGCTGCATCGCACGCCGCTGAAGCGAGACGGCCGACTGCGGCCCGCGGGCGGCGGACTGCTGGTGTTCGCGGTGCTGCTGATGGGATTCTCCGGCTGGCTGGGCACCGCGAACATCGCCGCCGCGGTGGCGTTCCGTTATGACGACCGCGTCCTGATCCCGCCCTCGATCGTCTTCTCGGAGGGCTACGTGGTGCCCGAGTCGGACATGATGGCCGATGCGGAGACGAGTCTGGAGTGGTACGACCGCGCCGCCTTCATCGGTGACGGCGGGTGGTCGCCGATCCCCGCGTATCGCGAGATGATCTCGGTTCGGAAGGCCTGGTTGCTCTCGGCGATGGGGCGTTTCGACGACGCGGCCGCGGAGCTCGACGACACCGTGGAACGACTCGGCATGACCGAGGACCTCGCGATGGGACGCAGCCGACTGCTTCGGGTGCAGGATCCGCGGGTCGTCGACGCCTGGTACGGCGATGTGCTCGATCGACATCCGAGCTGGATGCGACTCCGCGACGAACGCGTGATGTGGCGATTCGAGCAGTTGTCGACGGAATCCGCGATCGAAGAAGCCCGGGCCGGCGTCGAGGCGATGCCCGAATCGCTTCTCCCGCTCCGTCGACTCGCGGTGCTGCTGGTGGATCACGGGGGCCCCGAAGGGTGGCTGGAGAGCGCCGAAATCACCGAACGCACGCTGCTGATCGAGCCGGAGAACCCGAACGCCCTTCGGGCGCTCGCGTTGGCGCGGGCGAAGTCGGGCGACTTCGAACGAGCGGAGATCGCGATGCGGAAGGCCGTCGCGCTGGTGCCGGACGACTGGCAGCTTCGCCACCACTTCGCCCTGCTGCTCTACGAACGAGGCTCGATGATGGCCGCGGAGGCGGCCTTGGCCGAAGCGCTTCGTCTGTGGGAGGTGGCGGGTGGCGAGGAAGCCGGCGAACGTCCGGCGTTCCCGACGCCGACCGTGGGCCCCGCGCGTCCACCGGGGTTCTGAAGGCCCCGATCGGGGGTCGTCTTCCGAAGATGAAGGCGCTTCGATCGGAGCAGCGTCGCGAGTTCGCTCGTTTCAGGCCCGCGCCGCGGCGTCGAGGCCGGCGAGGAGCTGATAGAGATCCTCGCTGCAGTCGGCCGAGTACGCGCGGCTTCGCACCGACGGGTCCGACATGAACTTGCTGATGCGACCGAGGGCCTGGATGTGATCGGCGATGCGATCCGCGGGGCTCGCGAGGAGCACGAGCATCCGGACCGGTTCCCCGTCGATCGCTTCGAATTCCAGCGGCGTTCGGGGAATGCCGATGCTCATCGTGATCTCTCGGACGCCCGGACATTTGCCGTGCGGGATGGCGAGACCTTCGCCGATGCCCGTCGACCGCTGGCCTTCGCGTTCCCAGACCGCCTTGCGGAAGTTGTCCGGATCGGTCACCGACGACGAGGTGCAGACGAGGTCGCACAGTTCATCGATCGCCGCCCGCTTGGAATCGCCCTCGAGCGGCACCTTGATGAGTTCGGGCTTCAGGATGGAGGAGAGTTCGAAGGCCACGTTCAGAGCTCCACCGGGTCGGTGCTCGCGCGGCGGACGCCACGCGGGATAATCCGACGATCGTACCATCCTCCCGTTCGGATTTCGCGTCCGGTTCGGAAAACGGATGACCCATTCGAGGTCAACTCAGGTCCGGCATCAGCTCGGCGTCGGTCATCTCGTCGGCGTCGTCGCTTCCCGGGCGTTCGGTGTCCACGAGAACCGCGTGAAAACTGCCGTCGTGGATCGCGGTGGGGGGATCACCGGGCCGACCGGCGGGAAATCGCTGGGAGGCGTGCCTGGACTCGAGACCGAATCGTCGTTCCATCCACGCGACCATCCGCCGGTTCTCGGTCGGTTCGAGGCTGCAGGTCGAGAAGAGGATCGCCCCGCCCGGTGCGAGAAACGGCTTGGTCTCCCGCACGATCTTCCGCTGCAGGGTCGCGATCGAGGCGAGGGAGTCGCGGCTGAAGCGATATTTCGCTTCGGGACGTCGGGGAAGGACGCCGGTGTTCGTGCAGGGGACGTCGAGGGCGAGCAGGTCCACGCGTCCGATCACGTCCTTCAACGCCTCCGGGCGAACCACTTCCACGGTCGGGTGACCTTCGAAGGTCCGCTCCAGATCGGTGAAACGCAGCGGATCGATCTCGGTGGCGAGGATTCTGGCCTCGGGGAAGGCGTCAGCGAGTTGTTTCGTCTTGGTGCCTCGACCCGCGCAATAGTCGAGGATCACGGTCGGTTCGAGTCCGGTGGCGCCGGCGACCGGTTCCGCGCTCGCGGGATCCTGAATGCGGCTTCCGGGGTGGTCGGCGAGAAACGAACGGACGTTCACCTTGGCGGGATCGAGGACGAAGAATCCGGCGCGTTCGTGGGCGACCAGGGGGCCTTCTCCGTCCGCTTCGGAACGCAACGTCTCGGGGTCGGTCGCGGTCGCGCAGATCGGCGGACGAACCAGATCGTGGAGGCACAGTTCGCGGGTCCTGGCGAAGCCATGGGCCGCGATCCAGTGGATCACCAGATCATCGCCGTGACTGGTCTGTTCACCGAGGCGGGCGACCTCCTCCTCCGCGAACACGGGTTCCGAAAGTCGGATCACCCGTCCGTCGGCGAGGGGAAGTCCGTTTCGCGCAGTACGGAGTTCGGCGGCCTCGGGATCATCCGCCGCGAGCGTCTCGAGGCGGAGCGCCGCGATCTTTCGCAGCACGGCGTTGACGAGTCCCGCCACCGCCTGATGAAGGTTGCGACGGACCCGTCCGACCGTCTCGTTGATCGCGGCGTGATCCGGGACGCTGTCGAGCAGGAGAATCTCCGCGGCGCCGGTCAGCAGGGCGGCGCGGACCGCGGGTTGCAGCGTCGGCCATCCCCGGTCGAGTTGGGAGCAGATGATGGCTTCGAGGGTCATCCAGCGTTCGAGCACCGCGGACTCGAGGGCACGTGCGAACGCCGCGTCGCGCGGTTCCAGCCCGCGGGTGTCGACGCTGCCGAGCGGAAGTTCGGGGAACCTCTGGACGAGCTTCACGAGTCGCTCGTGGACGCGGTCCCGAGGGCCGTCGACCCGCGGCGGAGGTGACGCGAACCGATCGTCCCGACCATGGTCTCGGTGTCGTCCTCGTCCACCGCTCGGACCGGAGGGGCGACTTCCGTGGGGGCGTCGGTGATTCATGGGGTCAGGAGGTCGCCACGGTGGCGGAAGCCGCTGACTTGAGGGCCGCGGCCTTGTCGGTCTTCTCCCACGTGAACGTGCCCTCGCCTCCCTCGCCGGGTTCCCGGCCGAAGTGGCCGTGCGCGGCGGTGGCGCGGTAGATCGGCTTGAGCAGATCGAGATCGCGGATGATGCCGGCCGGGGTCAGATCGAAGTGCTCGCGGACGATCGCTTCGATCGCGGCCTCGTCGATGGTCGCGGTTCCGTTGGTGTCGACGAGGACGGAGGTCGGTTCCGCGACGCCGATCGCGTAGCTCAGCTGGACTTCGCACTCGTCGGCGAGGTCGGCGGCGACGATGTTCTTCGCGATGTACCGCGCCATGTACGCCGCGGAGCGGTCGACCTTCGAAGGGTCCTTGCCGCTGAACGCCCCGCCACCGTGACGGCCTCGGCCGCCGTAGGTGTCGACGATGATCTTCCGACCGGTGAGGCCGCAGTCACCGTGGGGACCACCCAGTTCGAACTTGCCGGTCGGGTTGACGTGCACCACGATGTCGTCGTTCCACCAGTCGCCGAGCACCGGCTTGATGACTTGGTCGATGATGGCGCTCTTCAGTTCCGCCTGCTTCGCCTCGCCGTTCCATTCCGGACCGTGCTGGGTCGAAAGCACGACGGTGCGGACCGCGGTCGGGCGGCCCTCGTCGTATTCGACGGTGACCTGGCTCTTCGCGTCGGGCCGGAGGTGAGGGATCGCTTCGGACTGGCGGATCACGGCCTGTCGCGCGACGAGCTTGTGCGAGAGATCGATGGGAAGCGGCATCAACGAGTCGGTCTCACGACACGCGAAGCCGAACATCAGGCCCTGGTCGCCGGCGCCCTGTTCGGAGGGATCACCGCCGGACTTGTGTCGATCGACGCCCTGGTTGATGTCGGGGCTCTGCTGGTCGAGCGACACCAGGACCGCACAGCTGCGGCCGTCGAGTCCCTTCGCCGCATCGTCGTAGCCGATCTCTTCGGCGGTGTTCCGGATGATCTCCGAGATCTCCACGTAACCGTCGCACGTGACTTCGCCGGCAACCACCGCCATTCCGGTGGTGACCATCGTCTCACAGGCGACGCGACAGTTCGGGTCGACGGCGATCATGGCATCGAGCACGGCATCCGAGATCTGGTCCGCGAGTTTGTCGGGATGACCCATCGAGACGGATTCGGACGTGAAGAAATGCGGGCGGTTCGTCATGGTTTCAAGCCTGGGCACAAGAGGGATGCGGACGGTTGATCCATAAAGCGGATTAATGGATAAATGAGTACTCAAGGGTACTTCTTCTGCGTTCGAGACGCGAGTTTCGATTGTGACCGAATTGCGACTGGCGTGCACGTGGCAGTCACCGCAGCGAGGACGGGCTGACCGGGAATCGATTCGCCCCGAAAGCCGACCGATAATCGAATTCGGGCGGAGGAATCCGTACGGAACTCAGGAATGCGACCGATCCGACGCCTGCCCGACGGAGAAGACCAAGTTGGGTCGTCGCCGTCCGAATCGGGGGCTACCCTTCAATCACCCGCGCGGCAGGCCTGATTTCGGCCGCATGACGCGAACCAGCAGGACGCCTCAGTCATGATCAGATCGCAACTGATGTCGAGCATTCTCGCCTTCGGCACGCTGACCTCCGCGTCGGCGATGGCCGAGGTGGTCGCCGCGGGAGATCCGGTCCGGGTGATTCTCAGAACCGCCCCGGACGTCCGGATTCACGAGGATCGGGACGGCGGATTCTGGCTCGTTCCCGATCCGGCCCGATCGAGGCTCACCACCGCCGATCTGATCGCCGCTCGACTGTTGCGGGATCGACTCTTCGAGGTCCGGGCGACCGACCTTCGACCGCTCTTCCGGACCACGCCCGCGAACGTCGACCTGGCCCGGGCGAATCGCCTCGACCGGTATTTCGTCATCGAGTTTCCGAACGCCGCATCGGCCGACGCGGCGATCACCGACGTGGGTGATCTCGCGGCGATCGGCGGGCCCGTCGAGGCGATCGAACTCGACGCCGCCGGCGGCGTCGCGGCGCCGCCCGACGATCCGTGGTTCGGCTTCCAGTACGGGATGTCCAACGCCGGGCAGAACGTCGCCGGTCAGGATGGCATCGTCGGCGCCGACGTGAACGTGCTTCCCGCGTGGGACTGGACCGTCGGATCCGAGGACGTGGTCGTCGCGGTGCTCGACTCCGGCGTCGATCCCCACGTCGAATTCACCGATCGACTCCTTCCCGGCTGGAACGTCCCGGACGCGAACGACCAGTTCGACGACGAGTGCGGCAGTCACGGGACGCACGTCTCCGGAATTCTCGGTGCTCGCGGCGACAACGACGAGGGCATCGCGGGCGTCGCATGGCGTCCACGGATCATGCCGGTGGTGGTCACCAACGGCTGCACCGGCCTGGAGAGCTGGGTCGCCGAGGGAATCGTCTGGGCAGTCGACCAGGGTGCCGACATCATCAACATGAGTCTGCAGTACTCGACGGGGACCGAAGCCTTCGCGGACGCGGTGGCCTATGCCGACGCCGCCGGGGTCATTCAGATCGCCGCCGCGGGAAACACCGGTCAGGCCGACGACGTCCAGGCCCCCGCTCGTTTTCCGGAGACGATCGCGGTCGCCGCGACCGACAACCGCGACCTGCACGCGTCGTTTTCGAGTTCCGGTCCGGAGATCGACCTCGCCGCGCCCGGATGGCGGATCTATTCCTGCGTCGGTTCCACCTCCTACGGCTACAAGTCGGGCACCAGCATGGCGGCCCCGTTCGTGACCGGTGCGGTCGCATTGATGAAGACCGTGACCCCCGATCTCGATCCGGTCACCGCCCGGGTGACGCTCATGTTCAACACGGAAGACGTCGAATCCCTCGGTTTCGATCACCTGACCGGCACCGGCCGACTCGACATCGAAGCCGCGGTGCTGGCGCTCGACCCCCAGCCGCCCCTCCCGGGCGACCTCGACCGGGACGGCGTCGTCGACGGCGAGGACTTCGGGATCATGCTGACCGGATGGGGGCCGTGCCCCTCGGACTGCGAGGAGGCCTGCGTCGGCGATCTCAACGGTGACTGCCGGATCGACGGTCTCGACCTCGGACTCCTCTTCGTCGACTGGACCGGCTGACTCCAACCACGGCCCGAACGCACGGCGGAAGGCGATCGCGGCGATGATTCCGACCGCGAACCACCGTTCGTGCGTACGGAAGGTCCGGACGCCGCTCGCGAACAACCCGGATCCACTTCCATGAACGACGTCGTCGACCTGCTCGCCGCCCACCGCTCGGTTCGCCGTTTCAAGTCCGATCCGATCCCCGAAGCGGATCTTCACGCCGCCGTCCGGGCCGGGCAGCAGGCCGCGACGAGTTCCAACATCCAGGCCTACGCGGCGATTCGAATCACCGATTCCACGGTCCGTGAACGGTTGGTCTCCCTCACCGGAGGCCAGGAGAAGGTCGCCGCCTGTCCCTTGTTCCTCGCGATCTGCGGGGACGTCCGGCGACATCGGCTCCTCGCGGCTCGCGCGGAAGTGCCGCACGCGTCGAACCTCGAGGGATTCATGCTCGCGGTGATCGACGCGACCCTTTTTGCGCAGAACATGGTGGTCGCCTTCGAGTCGATGGGGTACGGAACGTGCTACATCGGCGGCCTGCGCAACGACCTCGCGGGACTCCACGAGGTCCTCGGTACGCCGGAGGGCGTCTGGCCGCTCTTCGGACTGTGCGTCGGCGTGCCGGATCAGGAGACCTCGGTTCGGCCGCGGATCGGTCCCGAGGCCGTGCTTTTCGATGACGTCTACCCGGACGACGACGCCGTGTTCGCCGCCGTCGACGACTACGATCGGGTCATCGCCGACTGGTATCGAGCCAACGGCATCAAGACGCCGGACTGGTCCTCCCGGATCCGAAAGCACTTCGAGGAGCTCCACCGGACCGGAAGTTCGGCGTGGTACCGGAAAGCCGGCGCGTCCTTCGAATGATTCGACGCCATCGAAGGCGATAGAATGGTCCGGTCGTTCCCGTTCCCGCCGACGCGGGTCGCCGCAAAAGCGGCTCGCAGGCAAAAAGGAGTGCTTCGGATGCTCGTGAAGGTGACGCTCGCCCGGCTGTTGATTCGCGAGATGGCGGATTCGCAGTTCGTCACCCTCCAGGAGGAGGGGGGCGATCGCATGTTCCCGATCGCGATCGGACTCCCGGAGGCCTTCGCGATCGAGCGTCGTCTGAGAAAGACCCCGATCCCCCGTCCGCAGACCCACGATCTGCTCGGCAACGTGATCGAGCTCATGGGTGGGACCCTCGTCCAGATCGTCATCCACGCCCTCGAAGAGGGCACATTCTTCGCGAAGCTGGTGATCCGCCAGGGCGAGGAGATGGTGGAGGTCGACTCGCGACCGTCCGACGCGATCGCCCTCGGGGTTCGATCCGATGTGCCGATTTTCGTGGCCGATTCGGTGCTCGAAGAGGCGTCCAGCGAACCGACCACCGACCACCAGCCTCCGGAGCATCCCGGATGGATGCCCGACTTCGACGACACCGAAGACGAGTCCGATGACGGCGAGGATGGATTCGCGTGACCAAGCGGCCCGACGACGAGCTTCATATCGCGCCCCCCTCCGCCCCGGGCGTGCTCGGGGATCCGATGCCGCAGGGCCGGATCCTCGACACCCCGATTCTCGCGGGGCGGATCAAGCTCCGCGACGACGACTTCATGGTCGACGAACTCCCCTTGTACGAGCCCCGGGGAGAAGGCGAGCATCTCTATCTCCGCGTCCAGAAACGCGGGCTCGCGCACACCGAACTCCTCGGCATCCTGCGGCGACACTTCAAGGTGAAGGAGTCGGCGATCGGGGCGGCGGGAATGAAGGACCGCGTCGCGATGACCGGCCAGACGATCTCGGTCCATCTCCCGGGCACCCACGGTCCGCCCGCGGAGGTCGCGACCGCGATCGAGGATTCGCGGGTGCAGATCGTCTGGGCCGACTGGCACACCAACAAGCTGCGTCGGGGACATCTCGCGGGCAATCGGTTCTCGATTCGGATCCGCGACCTCGATCCGCTGCAGGCGCCCGCGGTCTGGCGGGCGATGCAGACCCTCGAGAAGCGGGGGGTCCCGAACCACTACGGCACCCAGCGGTTCGGGTACCGCCGCAACACCCACCGGTTGGGCCGGATGATCCTGGCCCGCGACTGGGACGGACTCGCGGCCGAGATGCTCGGCACCACGGGCTCGTGGTTTCCGGCGCACCAGCGAGGTCAGCGCGAAGCGTTCGAGGCGGGCCGGTACGACGAGGCCGCGAAGGGCTGGGGTCGCCGCGACGTCGCGGAACGGGGCATGGCCGCCGCGATCGCGAAGGGGCGATCCACCGAGGAAGCCGTTGCCACCGTCTCGAGGCAGATGCGAACCTTCTGGGTGAGCGCACTCCAGTCGTCCATCTTCAACCATCTGCTCGAAGCACGGATGCGGGCCGGGACGACCGATCGGATTCTTGAAGGAGACGTCGCCTTTCGTCACGAGAGTCGGAAGAGTTTTCTCGCCGATGCGGGCATGATGGCGCGGGAGGATCTCGCCGCGGAGACGGCGGCCTTCGAACTGTCTCCCGGAGGCCCCATCCTCGGGCCCGGGATGCCCCAGGCCACCGGCGCGGTCCTCGATTCGGAGCGGGCGGCGTTCGCGGACGCGGGCGTCGACGCGACGGCGTTCACGGGCGACGGACTGGACTTCAAGGGCACCCGCCGTCCGTACCGGGTCCGTCTGACGAATCTGGAACTCGATTCCGGCTTCGACGAGCACGGCCCGTACGTGCGTACCGCCTTCGACCTGCCACGCGGTTCCTACGCCACGGTGGTCCTGCGGGAGATCATCGGTGATGACGGGGTCGAAGCGCATCGTCGCGACAAACGCGACCGAAACGCCTTCAAGTCGGACGAGACCAAGGACGCCTGAACGCGGAGAGTCGATCGAAACGGTCACTTCGTTCGTCGCCGAGCGAGTGTCTTCACGGTCGATTGCATCTTTTCTCCGGCCGGACGTGTTATATTCCGCGCGGGGATGTCACCGCGTTCCGCCCCTCGGCAGTCGAAAGGAAGATCTGTCTTGCGAGGAGTCCGCTCCGGGTTTGTGATCGTCTTCTGCATCGCGTTGGGTGTGACCGTGGCCGCTGCGCCGACCGACGTTTCGCAGGACGAGACCAATGCCTCCGCCGCGGGTCCTCCGGTCCCCCCCGCGCCCGCACCCGTCCGACAGCCGGATGGTTCGGTGGCGGACCTCGACGCGAAACTCGTGGTGTGCGATCCGAACGCCCCACCGGTGTCCGGCGCCGGCGTGACCAGCATCTTCGAGGCCGAATCGCCACCGACGCGGGAGATCCGGGAACTCGGATTCCTGGTCTTCGCGATCTGCATCGGCATCTTCGTGGTGGTCCAGGGGTTCCTGGCGCTCGCGATCGTCCGCGGGATCCGGGCTCGCCGAGCGGCTCGCGCCGAAGGCGTGGAGAGCAGCCCCGAGCCGACGCAGGTGTACGGCAGCGTTCCGATCGAGGTCGCGTGGACGGTGATTCCGACCATCATCGTGTTCGTCCTGACGATGATCACCATCCGGACCATTCGCGACATCGACATCACCTCGCCGCCCGAGGATGCGCTGGAGGTGGTCGTGATCGGCCACCAGTGGTGGTGGGAGTTCCGCTATCCCGACGAGGCCGGCGAAGTGGTGACCGCGAACGAGATGCACGTTCCGATCGGGCGACCGATCTGGCTCCGGTTGGAGTCCGCGGACGTGATCCACAGTTTCTGGGTCCCGCGACTCGCGGGCAAGATGGATCTGATTCCGGGCCACACGAACTACACGTGGTTCGAGGCCGACCGCGCCGGCATCTATCTCGGGCAGTGCGCCGAGTACTGCGGCACCCAGCACGCCCACATGCTCATCCGTGTCTACGCGGACGAACCCGAGGCCTTCGACGCCTGGCTCGACGGCCAGCGGAAGCCGGGGGTCCAGGATCCGAAGGTGGCCGAGGGGCGAGGAGTCTTCGCGGAATACGCGTGTCTCAACTGCCACACGGTCGACGGGACGAGCGACGGCATGTTCGGGCCGAACCTCACCCACCTTGCGAGCCGTGACACCATCGGCTCCGGGTTCATTCCGCTCAACCGTGAGAATCTGCGGGCGTGGATCGACGATCCGGCCCAGTTGAAGATCGGTTGCAACATGCCCTCCCTCAAGCTCGACACCGCGGAACTCGATGCGGTGACCGACTATCTCCTGACGCTGAACTGACCGAAAGTCGACCATGACCACCGCACCACGACATCCCGGACCGGCCTCGCTGAAGAGCGGTGGTGGCCGTGGTCNCTTCTGGGAGTCGGTGATGCGGTGGGCGATCTCGGTCGACCACAAGAAGCTCGCCCTCATGTACATCGGGGCNGGGCTCTGCTTCTTCCTGGTGGCCGGACTNGANGCCNCGTTCATGCGGCTCCAGCTGNCCCGGGCCGAGAACGACGTGATCGATCCGGAGACGTTCAACCAGCTNTTCACCATGCACGGNACCACNATGGTGTTCCTCGTCGGCATGCCNATCCTNCTNGGNTTCGGNAACTACCTGATCCCCCTCATGGTCGGNGCGCGGGACATGGCGTTCCCGCGTTTGAACGCGTTCGGCTTCTGGCTCTTCATCTTCGGCGGGCTGCTGCTCTACTTCAGTTACCTNGGTGCGGACGGTCTGTACGGGGCGGGCACCGCGCCGGACGTCGGCTGGTTCGCCTACGCACCGTTGACCAGCCGCACCTTCAGCCGCGGCAACAGCACCGACTACTGGATCCTCGGNATCATGGTCAGCGGCTTCGGCAGCATGACCACCGCGATCAACTTCATCGCGACGATCCTCTGCATGCGGTGTCCCGGCATGACGCTGATGCGGATGCCCATGATCGGCTGGATGATGCTGGTGGTCGCGTTCCTGGTGCTGGTGGCGATNCCGATCCTCACCGGCGCCCAGATCATGCTGCTNCTGGATCGCACGCTNGGTGCGCACTTCTTCGANCCCGAGACGCAGGGGTCGGCCATCCTCTGGCAGCANCTGTTCTGGTTCTTCGGGCATCCGGAGGTCTACATCCTGATCCTGCCGGCGTTCGGATTCGTGAGCGAGATCATGCCGACGTTCAGTCGGAAGGTCCTCTTCGGCTATCCGNTGATGGTGGCCGCGACGGTCGGAATCGGATTCATCTCGCTCGGCGTCTGGGCCCACCACATGTTCGTGGTCGGCCTGGGGCCGGTCCTCGACTCGTTCTTCGGCGCGACGACCTTCCTCATATCCGTTCCCACCGGCATCAAGATCTTCAACTGGNTGGGCACGATGTGGGGCGGACGACTCCACTTCACGACNCCGATGCTCTTCGTGACCGGCTTCGTCGCGATGTTCGTGATCGGCGGCCTNACCGGGATCATGCTCGCCACCGTCCCGCTCNNCTGGCAGCTCTCCGACAGNTACTTCGTGGTCGGTCACTTCCACTACGTCCTCTTCGGCGGCACGGTGTTCGGGATCTTCGGGGCGATCTTCTACTGGTTCCCGAAGGCGACCGGCCGGTTGCTCGACGAGCGACTCGGCAAGTGGACCTTCTGGCTGCTGTTCATCGGTTTCACGCTGACCTTCATGCCGATGCACGTTTCCGGCGCCCTCGGCATGCCGCGACGGATCTACACCTACGAGGCCGATCGCGGCTGGGAGATCTGGAACCTCATCAGCTCGATCGGCGTGCCGTTCCAGATGGCCGGGGTCGCGCTCTTCCTCTGGAACGCCGTCAAATCCCTGCGTCGCGGCCCGGTGGCCGGTGACGATCCGTGGGACGCCTGGACCCTCGAGTGGTCGACGACCAGCCCGCCTCCGGAATGGAACTTCGATCGCATTCCGACCTGCACCAGCGCCCGTCCCCTGTGGGATCGGAAGAATCCGGAGGATCCCGATGCGTACTACGAGTGATCCACGGCGTCATCCCGGGCGGATCCGACGGGCGGTGCGGGCATGACGGCGCTTCCCGCCAATCAGGATGCCGGCGCGAGGCTTCGGTCACCGCTGTCCCGCGCCAAGGTCGGGATGGCCTGCCTGATCTTCATGGAGAGCGCGATCTTCAGCGCGTTCCTCGTGACCTATCTCTATTACATCGGGAAGAGTCCCGACGGCCCTCAGCCGCTGGAATGCCTCGAGCTGGGGCTGGTGCTCGTCAACAGCGCGTGCCTGATCTCCTCGAGTTTCACGGTGGTGATCGCGGTCCGGGCCCTCGCCCGGGGGGCGATGGGGGCGTTCCGGTTCTGGCTCGCCCTCACCATCCTGCTGGGTCTCGAGTTCCTGGTCGGCACCGGGTACGAATGGTGGGGCCTCATCGAGAACAAGGGCCTCACCATCCAGTCGAACGCCTTCGGCACGAACTTCTACTCCCTGGTCGGCCTTCACGCCTTCCACGTGATCGTCGGGATGTTGATCCTGGTCGTCGTCCTGATCCTCTCGATGTTCGGATGCATCCGGCCCGATCGTGATCACCAGCGGGTCGACATCGCGACCTGGTACTGGCACTTCGTCGACGTGGTGTGGATCCTCGTCTTCACCCTCGTCTACATCGTCGGCCGGGTGCCGCAGGGAGCGGCGGCGTCATGACGGAGCGAGCCGAGCAACGAGATGAACGGGCGGCACTCGCCCCTCGCGAGGTCCGGGAGATGCCGTATCTGCGGGCGATCCCCCGGCCGACGCCCTGGCCGATCATCACCGCCTTCGGCGTGACCTTCATGTTCGCGGCGATCGTGACCAACATCTTCGTGGTGGTGGTGGGCGCCGCGTTCGCGCTGGTGGGCGTGATCGGATGGTTTCGCGAGGTCTTCCCGCACGAGAACGTCGAGGCGATCCCGGTGGCGGACTGCGAAACCCCGCTGCCGCCACCCGAGTTCGCGCCGCGTCCGGAGAAGACGAAACGCAACGTGGTCCCCGAGCGGATTCATCCGTACCGCAGCGGGGTGAAGGGCGCGATCGCGGGCGCGATCGCGATGGCGGTGGTCGCCGCCGGCTGGGGGCTGATCGACGCCGGCAGTCTCTGGCTGCCCATCAATCTGCTCGCCGGCACCGTGCTCCCCTCCATCGGCGACGCGACCGAGGCCCAGCTCAAGGCGTTCAATGCGACCTGGTTCGCGACGTCGATCGGTCTTCACGCCTTCCTCAGTCTCTCGGTGGGAATGGTCTTCGTGGTGTCGCTTCCCATGATGCCGCGGCGACCGTTGCTCGCGGGCGGGCTCATCGCGCCGGTGATCTGGACCGGGATCGCATGGGCGACGCTGCGGGTCGTGAACCCCACGCTCGAGGACTACATCTCCTGGCCGTGGTTCCTCGGGAGCCAGGTGGCGTTCGGACTTGTCTGCGGATTCGTGATCTCCCGCGCCACGATGGTGCCGCTCAAGGTGGGCTGGAGCTTCGAGCGACGGATGAGCGTCGAGCGTTCGGAGGGTGACGAATCGTGAATCGAACGAGTGGAATCATCCGAGCGATCGGGGCCGCGACGCCGCTGGTGATGCTGATCGGCACCGCGCCCTCGGGTTGCGACCGACTTCCCGGCAAGCCTCCGCCGTATCCGCCGCCGGTGGTGTCGGCGTCGACGCCCGCCGGATTCAAGACGACGTGGACCGATCGATGTTCGGGCTGTCACGGGGCGGACGGGGCCCTCGGGGCCGGACTGCCGATGCGGAACGGCGAATATCTCATGGCGGTCCCGGAGGACACGATGTTCTCCATCATCCGTGACGGCATTCCGTCCAGCCGGATGCCCGGCTTCGGCGGCGACGCCATCGGCGGACTCGACGACGAGGTCATTCGATCGTTCGTCGAAGGCATGCGATCCGCGTGGGGTGACGCCGGCGCCGCGGGCGTGTCGCGGGGAATTCCCTGGAAGGTGGATGCCGGGGACGGTGATCCGACCCGCGGGGCCAGTCTCTTCGCCGCGAAGTGCGCGTCCTGTCATCCGTCGGACGAGCCGGCGAACCGCGCCGTCGATCCGAATCCCGATCCACTGGTCGCGGGAAGCGTGACCGATCCGTTCTACCTCCGACTGGTCAGCGACCAGCATCTGCACTCGAACATCGTCTTCGGCCGCGCGGATCTCGGCATGCCCGGTGCCGCCGGTCCCTTCCGCGGGCCCGACGGACGAACCGTCGAAGGGACGCTCGACGCCGGCGACGTCGCGGATCTCGTCGCGTATCTCGGTGCGGGCCGGTCCAGCCTGCCCTCGGGTCCTGAAGTGAAGGATGGTGCCCCATGACCGAACAGACCAAGGAGACCACCGCGACCGAAGAGACCGACCCCAATTCCGGGTCGCCGTGCGAAGGATGCGACGGCGCGAAGCAGGGTGGGCGCCGCGGCTTCCTGTTCGCCGCCGGCACCACGTTGCTCACCGTCGGAGGCGGGCTCGCCGCGATCCCCATCGTCGGCGTCGCGATCGCCCCCGCGGAGGCGGGCGATCCCAATCGGTGGGTCTCGCTCGGCAAACCCAGGCGGTTCAAGCCCGGCGAGACGGTGCTGGTGAAGTTCACCAATCCCTGGGACGCCCCGACCGACGGGGAGACCAACGAGAACGTCTGCTACGTGCGGTGCATCGATTCCAAGACCTTCCAGGTCTTCGCGGTCAACTGCGCCCACCTAGGCTGCCCCGTGGAGTGGTTCGCCCAGTCGCGGCTTTTCATGTGCCCGTGTCACGGCGGTGTCTACTACGAGGACGGGTCCCGGGCGTCGGGTCCGCCGCCGCGCGGGCTCTTCGAGTACGAGTGGCGGATCGACGGCGAAAGCTTCGAGATCCTCGGCGGGCGGCTGCCCGGACTGCAGGAGACGACCTGACATGAAGCAGGAAGGCAACGTCAGGAAGAGTCTCGACTGGGTCGACGACCGGACCGGACTGGTCTCGGTCGCCGAGCACGCGATGTTCCACAAGGTCCCGCGCAGCGCGAAGTGGTGGTACGTCTTCGGCAGTGCCACGCTGATGTTCTTCATCGTGCAGCTGGTCACCGGAATCCTGCTCACCACGATCTACGTCCCGAGCGCCGCGGAGGCCTATCAGAGCCTGATCTACATCGATCAACGGGTTCCGATGGGATGGATGCTCCGGGCCCTGCACGGATGGAGCTCGAACGCGATGTGCGTGATGATGCTCATCCACATGACGCAGGTGTTCCTGCACGGGACCTACAAGTTCCCGCGGGAACTGACCTGGGTCGCGGGGGTCTTCCTCTGTCTCACCACGCTCGGGCTCGCGTTCACCGGTCAGATCATGCGGTGGGACGCCAACGCGTACTGGGGTCTCGGCATCGGCGCTGCGATCGTCGACCGCGTCCCGTTCGCGGGCAACTGGCTCCGCTCGGTGGTCCTCGGGGGCCCCGACATCTCGGGCGCGACGCTCAGTCGGTTCTTCGCACTGCACGTGTTCATCCTTCCGGGGACCCTCATCGGTCTGATCGGCGTCCACCTCATCCTGGTTCTCAAGGGTGGGATCAGCGAGATGCCGAAGGTCGGCCAGCCGACCGAACGCGAGACCTATCGCGAGGAATACGAGAAGCGGGTCAAGAAGACCGGTGTGCCGTTCTTCCCCGACGCGGCTCGGCGGGACATGGTGTTCTGCGGTGCGGCGCTGATCGCGCTCATCGGCATCGCCTCCTGGTACGGGCCGATCGGACCCGGTCCCTTCCCGGACCCGCAGAGCATCGAGGTCGCGCCACGTCCCGACACCCTCTTCCTGTGGTTGTTCGCGGTGCTGGCCCTCCTGCCGCCGCAGACCGAGACCTTCCTGATCTTGGTCGGGCCACCGGTCGCGATCGCGCTGCTCGCCGCGCTGCCGTTCCTTTCGCCGACCGGCGAACGGGCGCCCTCCCGACGCCCGCTCTCGGTGATCATCCTCTGCATCATCGTCACCGCGCTCCTGGTGCTCACCTGGCTCGGGATCGGTTCTCCCTGGAGTCCGGTGATGAAGGCGTGGACCTCGATTCCCACGCCCATCGAATACGTCCGGCACCGCTCGCCCCTGGAACTCCAGGGGGCGATCCAACTTCAGTACGCCCAGTGTCGGAACTGTCACTCGATCGGTGGCGAGGGCGGCAAGCGAGGCCCGGCCCTCGACGACGTGGCGACCCGGTTGAGCTGGGACCAGCTGGTGCGTCAGATCCAGCAGGGCGGCGGAAACATGCCCGCTTACGGAAAGAATCTGAGCAGCGCGGAGACGCAGGCACTGGTCGCGTTCCTGTCGACGCTCGACGGCGGCGATCTGCCGGCGACGATCCCCGGCGCGATGGAGATGCAGCCCGGCCGGGACGAATCCCCGACGGTCGAGCCCACCGCGCCGCTCGACGAGGCCGATGCGTCCGTCGCATCCAGGTGACGGGAGCGAACCCCGACCATGTCACTCGCGTTGTTCGGCATGATCTCGCCGGGTGAGTTCTTCGGCGCGACGGTGGGCACGGCGCCGTGGACGGCGATGACCGCGGTGGTGTCGATCTCCATCTACGTGACGGGCCGGCGCCGACTGAGACGCGGCGGACCACGAACCGCGATGCGGTTCCCAGCATGGCGTCTCGGCTCGTTCGTGCTCGGTTGGGCGGGCCTGCTGGTGGCGGTCGCGACCCCGCTCGACGCGGCCGCGGAGCGCACGCTTTCGGCGCACATGATCCAGCACATGCTGCTCGCTCTGGTGGTGCCTCCGCTGTGGTGGTTCGGCGCTCCGGCGATGCCGATGCTGATGGGTCTTCCCCGGTCGATCCGATCGGGGATCGTCGGTCCGTTGCTCGCCTCGCCCCTCGTGCGGAACACGATGCGGCGAATCACGCACCCCGTGGTCGGGTGGACCGCGATGGCCGCCGCGACGCTCGGTTGGCACGTGCCGGCCGCGTACGAACTCGCGATCCAGGATCCCACCTGGCATCTGGTGGAGCATGTCACCATGCTCGGGGCGGGACTGCTCTTCTGGCTGCCGGTGGTCCAGCCGTTTCCGGTCCGATCGCCATGGCCCCGCATCGCGATGATCCCGTATCTCGTGACCGCGGACATCGTGAACACGGTGGTCAGCGCGGCGCTCGCCTTCGCCAGCGGTCCGGTCTACGGGTGGTACGCGAAGGTCTCCGCGGCGCACGGTGTCGACGCGATCCTCGACCAGCAGCTTGCCGCGGGTCTGATGTGGGTCCCCGGAAATCTCGCGTACCTGGTGCCCGCGATGGTGATCACGGCGCGATGGATGCTCGGGCGAGCCACGGTCGATCCCGCACCGATCGCGACGCCGACCTCCGCCGGTGTCGCGCTGCGGGTGATCCCCGCGGGTCCGGATCGCGGGGACCTCCTCCGAACGCCGTTGCTCGGCCGGCTGCTGGGATCCGCCCGGTTCCGGCTCGGCCTCCGGCTCGCGTCGCTCGCGGTGTTGATCGCGATCGCCGTGGACGGCATCCTCGGGCCGGACGAATCGCCGATGAACCTCGCGGGGACGCTGCCGTGGACGCACTGGCGGGGGGGCGTGGTCCTGCTCGCCCTGCTGGTGGGAAACGTGGCGTGTTTCGCCTGTCCGCTGGTCGCATCCCGCAGTGTTCTCCGTCGCTGGGTCCGTCCGACCCGGAAGTGGCCGCGGGTGCTCCGGTCGAAGTGGCTCGCAGTCGCGCTGGTGGTCACGTGGCTCGTCGTCTACGAGGCGTTCGATCTCTGGGACAGTCCGTTCGCCACCGCGATGCTTCTGCTCGGAATGGTCGGGGCGGCGACGTGCGTCGACCTCCTCTTCGAAGGATCCGCCTTCTGTCGATACGTCTGTCCGGTGGGGCAGTACCAGATGGCGACGTCGACGATGTCGTCTCGGACGGTGTCGGCGATCGACCCGGGCCGGTGCGACACCTGCACCACCCGCGACTGCCTGGTCGGCGGCCCGCGTGGGCCGGGATGCGGACTGGATCTTCTGATTCCGAAGAAAGCTGGCAATCTCGACTGCACGTTCTGTCTGGACTGCGTCACCGCGTGTCCCCACGGCAACGTGGGGATCGTGCGACAGGTACCGGGGGCGGATCTCGCGATGGCGGACGTCCGCAGCGGATTCGGCCGCCTGGCCCATCGCCTCGACGTGGGCGTGTTGCTCGCGGTGATCGCGATCGGCGGCATCGTGAACGCGGCGGGGATGACGGCGCCGGTCGTCGAGGCGATGGACCGGATCCCGATCGAACCGCGGTGGCTGCTCGAGGGGGGATTCGTGCTCGTCGCGATCCTCGTCGGCCTGCTCGGACTCGCGCTGGCGTCGATCGGCGATCGGGGCGTGCCACGGACCGAGCGGCTGGTCCGGATCGGTCTCGCCGTCACGCCGCTCGGAACCGCGATGTGGATCGTGCATTTCGGATTTCATCTGGTCACGGGATGGCCGACCGCGGAGGCGGCGCTGACCCGGGTCGGGCACGATCTCGGGGCGACCGCGCAGATGCCGGATCGAATCATGAGCTGCTGCGTTCCGCCCCCGGACTGGATGCTGCCCGTCGAACTGCTCGTGCTCTCGGTCGGACTCGCGGGCAGTCTCGGCATCGCGTGGTGGGGATGGCGGGCGGCCGCGATCTCCGTCGGTTCGACGGCGTCGCCCGACGCGGTCACCCGACGCTGGCTGCCGTCGGCGATGGTGCTCGTGGGTCTGTGGGCGATCACCGCCTGGATCGTCTTCCAGCCGATGGAGATGCGCGGCACCTCGGGGTTCATGCCATGACCCACCGACGCGCGGGACATCTCCGGACGAGGCCTTGCGGCCTTCGGCGAAGCCGCTGGATGTCGCTGCTCTTCACGATGCCGTTGTGGCTCGCGACGGTTCCGGCGGATGCGGACGGCGGGGTGGTGGTGTGGACCGGACTCCGGCTCGATCGACCGTCCGCGGTCATCGTCTCGCCGCCCGCGCCGCGGATCGGCGAGATCGAGATCGCGTGGGTCGGCGCGCGACGTCCGGAGGCGTCGATCACGGCCCGGCACGTCGATGGCGTCGAAGTCCTCGCGGGGTTCGAGCCCGCACTGCTCGCCGACGAACATCGCGCCCTGCTCGACCTCGCGATTCCGGGGACCTGGTCGATGCGGCTGGATCCGGACGGGGAGGGGCCCGCGTTGCCGGTGCGCTTCGAAGTGGTCGGCGGGGACGCGGCCCCGCCGTGGCGGTCGTTGTGGCCCGCGATCTTCGCCTGGGTGCCGTTGGCGGCGATCGGACTCGGGGCGGCCTGGCGCCGAACCTCGGTCCGCTGACCGGGATCAGTCGAGCAGTCCACGAACCCGAAGCGCCGCCCGGATCTGCGGGACCGTCTCGACCTCGTGATCGATGCGAATCGCATCCCATCCGCGTTCGAGGGCCGCGTCCACGTTCGGTTGCAGGTCGTCGAAGAAGACGATCTCCGCCGCCGGGACTTCCACCTCGGTCTCGAAAGCCTCGTAGATTCGCTGATCGGGTTTGTGCAGTCGGAGAAGGTGGGACGCGTGGTGCACGTCGAGGGCCGCGACCGCGGGATTCTCGAGGAGCATGTCCCAGTGCGAATGACTCGTGTTCTAGAGACAGGCGGTCCGGTGTCCGGCTGCGCGGACTTCGTCGACCAGTTCGGCCGTGCCCTCGTAGGACCCGAGGATCCACGCCCGGTCGATGCGGGCGACCTCCTCGGGGGTCCAGAGGCCGTCGAACAGGTCGCTCAGTTCACGCTGGAAGCCGGCGCAGTCGATCTCGCCGCGCTGGTACCGGGCGATCAGGGTCCGGGCGCGATCGTCGTGGCCCGCGCGCGGCCGGTGCCTTCGGGGATCGATCCCCGCGGCGGCGCATCCCTCGTTCCAGTCCCGGCAGATCCGGACGAGCACACCGCCCAGGTCGAAGCAGATCAGCATGATCGTGTTCCGTGGTCGTCTCGCATCTTCGGTACTCGCGTCACGGGCTCAACCGGTACGTCGCTTCTCGGCGCGTCGGCGACGGAAGAACGCACGCAGCAGTTCCGCGCACCGGGCCTCCTCGAAGCCGCCGATCATCTCGACGCGATGATTCAGGCGTCGATCGCCGGGGATGTCGAACAGCGAGGTGCACGCGCCCGCCTTGGGATCGAAGGCGCCGAAGACGAGTCGCTTGAGTCTCGCGTTGACCAGCGCACCGGCACACATCGGACAGGGTTCGAGGGTCACCACCATGCTGCAGCCTTCGAGTCGCCAGCTTCCGAGGCGTTCGCCGGCGGCCCGCAGCGCGACCATCTCCGCGTGTCCGGTCGGATCGCAGCAGCTCTCGCGGTTGTTGGCCGCCTCGCCGAGGATCTCCTCGCCGCGGAAGACCACGGCGCCGACCGGGAC
>NZFT01000061.1 GCA_002690755.1 Phycisphaerae bacterium | reverse complement strand
CCTCGCCCGGATACCAACGCCCTTCAAGCGGGTTTCCGGCACGATCGCCCAACTGGTGCTGGCCGACGGTCGCCCGGCCCTCCGGATCGAGGGACCGACCGGCGGTGCCGAAAAGATCACGTTCGTCCCGGATCTGACGCCCGGCGTCACGCTTCGGCAGGGGGTCCTGGTCCCCGCCACGATCGCCGGCGACCGCTATCGCATCCTGGTTCCGTTGGAGATCAAGCCCGAAAACTCCACCGGAAAGCCCCTCGAAGTGGCCGGACTCGTCCTGTTCGGCAATAACGCCGCCGATCCAGCCGTTTCAATCAGGATCCCGCTAAAGCCCTGATCGACCGACGCCCTTCGAATCCGAGATGATCGATCGGCGAAAAACAAAACTCCCAAGCCTCAGTCTCGCTGCAGATTTCAACGGCACTCCGGGCGTCGCGTCGCAGAACCGACCGCCCATCATCTAAGACCCCATTCCTTCAGGAGACCCAAACATGCGTCCGACCCGAACCCTCCTCGCCTCCCTCGGCCTCGCCACCGCCGGCCTCGTCGCCGCCGTGACCGCGACCGCCATCGCCAGCCCGATCACCGCGGAAGCCGCACCCGTCAAGGTTGCGAAGGTCGGTGAGACCGCACCCGCCTTCAAGCTCAAGGATCTCGACGGCAAGGAGCACACCCTCGCCGACTTCAAGGGCAAGACCGTGGTGCTCGAGTGGTTCTCCTCCAAGTGCCCGTGGTCCGGCGCGAAGAGCGGCAACAGCATCCACAGCACCGGCCAGGTCAGCAAGATGATGACCGAGCTGAAGAAGATCGACCCCGACGTGGTCTATCTCGCGATCGACTCGACGGCTCGTGGCATGTCCTTCGACGCCGTCGTCAGCGCCGACAAGAAGGCCGTCAAGAGCATGAAGATCGCGTTCCCCGTGCTGGTCGACTTCGAAGGCAAGACCGGCAAGGCCTACGGCGCGAAGACGACGCCGCACATGTTCGTGATCGACGGCATGGGCACGCTCCGCTACTCGGGCGCCTTCGGTGATCGCAAGAGCAAGAACTACGTGGTCGATGCGGTCACCGCCATCAAGAATGGAAGCACCGTGAGTCCGAGCGAGACCCGCCCCTACGGTTGCGGCGTCAAGTACTCCAAGCGCTGACCCGGGCCGGGTCCGGCGATCGCCGGATCGACCCGAACGAACGTGCGTGAGCAAGAAAACGGGCGGGCCTCAGGGCCCGCCCGTTTTTCGTTCTTTCCCGAGGTTCTCTCGTTCCGGGTTCCTGACCGGCCCGCTCAGCCGAGGTTGACCGGCATCACCACGTAGGTGAAATCGCTGCCCACCTTGATGACCCCAGGCTTGTTCGGCGCCTTGAGTTCGATGAGGATCATCTCGGAGTCGGCGTGCTTCAGGCCCTCGGTGAGGTAGCTGGGGTTGAATCCGATCTCGATCGGATCCCCCGCATAGGCTTCGGATCCGACCTTGATTTCGGCCTCGCCCATCTCCGGCGCCCGGCTGGAAAGCGTGAGCCCGTCTTCAGCGAAGGCGAGGCGGACGCCCTTGCTCTCCTCGTTGGTGAGGAGGGCGGCCCGTCTGACCGCCGAGGCGAGTTCCACGGTCTTGAAGTTGACCTTCTTGTCCTGGTCCTTCGGAATCACGTCCTCGAACGGCGGGAACGAGCCTTCGACCAGGTTGCTGGAGAGGACCGGCGCCGCAGGTCCGGAGCCGACCTGGAACAGGATCTGGTTGCGGTCCCGGAGCACCCGAACCGGCTCGTCGGGGTCGTTGATCAGTCGGTTCAGCACGTTCAGGGCCTTGGTGGGCACGATCGAGGTGAGGTCCTCTTCAGCGCCGGTCACGCATTCGCCGCGGGCCACCGCCAGTCGGCGACCATCGGTCGCGACGAGCCGGAGGTGACGTCCGGTTCGTTCGATCAGGACGCCGTTGATCGCGTACCGGCTGTTCTCGACCGCGGTGGCGAAGACGGTTCGACCGATGAGCCGGCGAAGCGTGCCCGCACCGATCTCGAACTCGTGCTCGTCCTCGAAGGTCGGGACGCCGGGGAACTCGCCCGGGTCGAACCCGAAGACCTTGAACTTCGAGTCGCGGCCGGTGATGGTCGCGATGTTCTTGGAGACCTCGATGGAGAGCGAATCGTCGGAACTGGCCCGGACGATCTGGTTGAGTTTGTCGGCCGGGATGAGGGCGACGCCCTCTTCGCGGACGTCGACTTCGGCGACGCCGAGCAGCAGGCCGATTTCGGTGTCGGTGGCCGAAATGTGCAGCAGACCGTCCTTCGCCTCGAGCTTGAGGCAGAGCAGGACCGGCGCCGGGGTACGGCTGATCACCACGCTTCCGGCGATGGNGAGGGCTTCGGCGAGGGCGTCACGACTGCAGACGAGCTTCATGAGCGGATTCCGGGAGGTGGGGTCGGTACGGGACGATGGCCGACCAGGATCGAGGGCCGCCAGTTCGGTTCGAAGGCCTTCGGAGGCGACGGGACCGGACCGTGGGTCCTCGCGATTGTAGCGGTTTCCGTCGCTTTTCCGTCCTCCAGCCACGAGGGATGGTGGTTGGTGGACGGAATGTCGCTTTCGGGGGTGTTTCGCCCCCCGCGGGGGTGAAACCCGGCCAGGGTGGGACCCGGCCGGTCACCTCCCGCCGGACGAATCCCGGCAAGGTGTTCCGACGAATTCGATTTCGACTTCGTTTCGACGATCCGGTTCCTTTTCGACCGGCCTCCACGGGATAGACTCGAACCATGCTGCTTCTGTACCGCGCGCTCTGCTGGGTCAACTCGGTCTATCCGGTCGCGGTGTTCTTCACCTACCTCGCCATCGCCCTCGCGACCTTCGCGGTCTGCTTCCTGATGCCCGTGATCGGGGTTCTGTCGCTGGTCTTCTCACTGCTCTCGCTCGTTCCGATCGTCTTCGCCTGGAAGGTTCTCCAGGCCAGCGAGCGTTGGCTCGCGCGGAAGATTCGATCCGTAGGCGTCGACGTCGACGTCGACGCCAGTGCCGCGGCGAGGACCTGACGGAACGCGGCGGAGTCGACTGTTTCAATCGCGGTGCGGCATTCGATGCCGGCGGAGCACGGGCGACCGCCCGATCGAGGCTGGACGCGATTCGACTCCCGAACGACTCAATCCGTCCTGAAGGCGTCGGCGACGGCGCGGACCTCGTCGGCGAGGCCTTCGTTGCCGATGGTCAGCAACACGCCGCCGGCCGGCTCGACTTCGACCAGGACCGGTGCCTGGATGGCCGCGATGGAGATTCCCTGACCCATCTCCTCGCCCTCGCGAAGAATCACCTCGACCACCGCTCGGAGGAGGTGCAGGTCCCGGGGTTCGCAGACCAGCGGATCACGGGTGTTCATCTCGATCGATGCCTCGGAGTCGATCGAGATCCACTGCTCGTTGTCGGTCATCACCGGGGTGACGAGGTCGAAGACCGGTCGCCATTTCGCGATGGGCAGAATCAGCAGCGGCGCAAGGTGCAACTTTTGGAGGATGTGTTCGAGGACCTCTCCCGCCTTCGCGCGGGGCACCTCGAGCACTTCGGCGTCTTCGATATCGAGATCATGGCCCTCTCGGCTCGAAAAGACCGTGCGGTGGGCCTTGCGCCGTTCGTCATAGTCGATCTGAAGGAACTCGATGTCGGTGGGGGACTCGCCGCCCAGCGTCACCACTTCTTCACTGGAGAGTGTCTTCCAGGCACGGTCGAATTGCGAGAATTCCAACGGAGTCTCCTTGGGTACGAGGCCCGAACAGTCTATCTGCTGCAGCACGGGTGGCCAATGGGGTGGACACGGAAGATTCGGGGAAGCGGGTAGGATGCCCCCCATGAGGACGGTTCTCTTCATCTGCACCGGCAACACCTGCCGCTCCCCGCTGGCCGAAGGCATCGCGCGGGACATGATCGGATCGGGTCGGGTCGCGGGCATCGAGTCCGACCTCTTCGTGGCCTCCGCGGGCGTCCACGCCGAGGACGGGGTGCCGACCTCGCCCGAGTCGATCGACGCCCTCGAGCGACGCGGGATCGAGTTCCACGGGACGTCCACCGGCCTGACCCGCGAAATGATCGAAGCCGCCGATCTGGTGCTGGGAATGACGAGATCCCACGTCGAGGTCGCCAGAGGCATCGCGCCGGATGCATCCACGCCGATCGAACGACTGGATCCGGACGGGGACATCGACGATCCGTTCGGCCAGTCGCAGGCCGTCTACGACCACGTCGCGTCGAGGATCGAGGCGGTGATCCCGGATCGACTCCAAAGCCTGCTTGCGACGATCTGACCCCCGCAGTGGTCGGCCTGACCCATCGGGCCGGCCTCGCCAGAGAAGGGACACCCCATGAAAATCGGTCTGGGATGTGATCACCGAGGACGAAAGGCCATCGACGAACTCGTTCCCTACCTCAAGGGCATGGGACACGAGGTCGAGATTCTCGAACCCGAGATCGCGGACGACCGGGCGTGTGACTATCCCGACAGCGCCTGGTTGGTCGCCAACCGGGTCAGCGACCGCACCGCCGACCGGGGGATCCTGGTCTGCGGCACGGGAATCGGCATGTGCATCGCGGCGAACAAGGTCGGGGGCGTCCGGGCGGCGCTGGCGATGGACGAACTCAGCGCCCGGCTCTCCCGCAGCCACAACGATGCCAACGTGCTCTGCATGAGCGCCGACATGCTCGGCCAGACGTTGCTCAAGCGGATCGTCGACACCTGGATGGAAACCCCCTTCGACGGTGGTCGCCACCAGCGACGGATCGAGAAGATCGAAGCGATCGAGGCGGGGCGGGACCCCGGTACCTCGGCCACCGGCTGACCGCGCGGGTCGCGGCGTTCGGCGTTCCTCAGCCGCCCGCCATGCCCGACGCGAATCGCTGAAGCAATCGAACGCCAAAGCCGCTCGGGCCGGCGCCCGTGACGGGGTCGGAATCGGGGCTCGCCATGCCGGCGATGTCCAGGTGGGCCCACGGNACGTCCTCGTCCACGAAGTAGGACAGGAACGCCGCCCCCTGGATGGGGTGGGCGGACCGCTTGGGGTTCGAGTTGAGGATGTCCGCGAAGGGTGACCGCATGAATTCGCGATGCTCCTCCCAGAGCGGAAGCCGCCAGACCTTCTCGTTCGCGGCCTGCGACGCACATTCGACCGCGCCGCAGATGCGATCGTCGTTGGTGAAGAGCCCGGCGCTGAAGTGCCCGAGGGCGACGACCACGCCGCCGGTGAGCGTCGCCACGTCGACGATGGCCGTCGGCTTCAGCTTGTCGCACGCGTAGGCGAGGGCGTCGCCGAGGACGAGCCTGCCCTCGGCGTCGGTGTTGGTGACCTCGACGGTCACGCCGTTGTACATCGTGATGATGTCGTCGGGGCGATAGGCCTCGTCGCTCACCATGTTCTCGGCGGCGGGGAGCAGGGCGGTCACCTTGACGCCGAGCTTCGCCTTGGCGATCGCCCGGATCGCACCGAGCACCGCGGCGCCGCCGCACATGTCGTACTTCATGCCCACCATTCCCCCCGAGAGCTTCAGGGAGTAGCCGCCGGTGTCGTAGGTGATGGTCTTTCCGACCAGTACCAGGTGTTCGCCCTTCGCCGCCTTGGCGACCTTGGCGGGGGTGTAGTCGAGGCGGATCAGGCAGGGCGGGATGTCGCTCGCCTTGCCGACGTTGTCGATCCCGCCCATCCCGAGTTCCTTGACCTTCTTGTGATCGAAGACGGTGCACTTCAGACCGGCGTCGCGGGCGACCTTCCGGGCCTCCTTCGCGATCCAGGTCGGATTGCAGACGTTCGGGGGGGTGGCCGCGACGGTCCGGGCCACGTTGATGCTGTCGGCCAGTTCCAGGCCCGCGTTCATCGCCTTGCGAAGCGGCGTCCGGTCCCAGTCGAGTCGGAGCCGGGGATGGGACGTCACGGGCTTCGCCGCGGTCCCGTCGAACCCGGCGAGTCGCCAGTTGGCGAGTCCGATGCCTTCCGCCATCGCGGCGCCGATCTCGGCGAGCGCGTCGAGATCGTCGCAATCGCCGCGGGCCACGCATCGCACGGCGTCGATGCCGGCCCGGTCCAGGTGCTTGAGCACCGCGGCGCCGGCCTTTCGGGCCGTGCCGGGATCGAGCGCCGATCGATCGCCCATGCCGACCACCAGATGATCGTCGGCGAACACGACCTCGCCGACGTCCGCTTTGAATCCAGGCGTCGCGACCGCGGCCTGAAGGGCCTTGCGGGAGGCTTTCGGCACGTCGGATGCGGGCTTCGATTCGAGGTCCTCCCGAAACACGCCGAGGAGCGGGCGGGCGGACTTGGCGGTGGCGACGGTGATCTTCTTGAACATGGAAATCTCCTGGTCCGATCAGCCTACCCGGACCGTGGGTCGGCGGGCGGGAATGTCCGGGCGGGAAGGACCTATCCTGTTGACATGGAATACTCGGTCATCGTGATCGGCGGCGGGCATGCGGGCATCGAGGCCGCGTGGGCGGCCGCGAACGCCCTCGGTTCCGTGGGCGGTCGCGTGGCCCTGGTGACCATGGATCCGGCGCGACTCGGGACGATGTCCTGCAATCCCGCGATCGGCGGACTGGCGAAGGGGCAGATCGTCCGGGAGATCGACGCATTGGGCGGCGTGATGGGGCGGATCGCCGACGCCACGGGGATCATGTTCAAGATGCTGAACACCAGCCGCGGCGCGGCGGTGCGCGGCCCGCGCTGTCAGAACGACAAGGAGGCGTATCGCCTCGAGGCCCAACGGCTGATCGGGGAACATCCTTCGATCGACGTGCTCGCGGGAACCGTTGACGACTTCCTGACCGTCGAACGGGATGGAACGCGGGTCGTCGAGGGCGTCCGGCTTCCCGCCGGTTCCGGATCGGTGGCCTGGGACGAGACCGGATATCCCTCGACGCCGGACCGTCCGAATCCGGAAGCGGTCGAACTTCGCGGCGGGGCGGTGGTGCTCACCACGGGAACCTTCATGCGGGCGTTGATGCACGTGGGCGACCAGCGGTCCGAAGGCGGTCGGATCGGTGAGGGCAGCGCCGTCGGCATCGCGGCCACGCTGCGGGATCTCGGATTCGAACTCGGCCGACTGAAGACCGGAACTCCGCCCCGCCTCTCGAAGGCCACGATCGACTGGGACGACCTGCCGCGGCAGGCCGGCGATGCGGTGCCGGTTCCCTTCAGCGATCTCACGGACCGGTCGAAGTTTCCGGTGATGGAGCAGGTGGAATGTCGGATCACCGACACCACCGCCGCGATTCACGAGTTGATCCGTGGGAACCTCCACCTCGCGCCGATGTATTCGGGCGCGATCGACGCGGATGCCGGCCCTCGCTACTGCCCGAGCATCGAGGACAAGGTCGTCCGGTTCGCGGATCGCGACAGTCACCACGTCTTCCTCGAGCCCGAGACGATCACGGGCGACTCCATCTACTGCAACGGGATCTCNACGTCGCTGCCGGAAGCGGTGCAGCTCGAGATCGTCCGAGGGATGGCGGGGTGCGAACGCGCGGAGATGCTCAAGCCCGGCTATGCGGTCGAGTACGACATGGTCCGGCCGCATCAGATCGACGCGACCGGAGAGACCAAGTCGGTTCGCCGCCTCTTCCTCGCCGGCCAGATCAANGGGACCAGCGGGTACGAGGAGGCCGCGGGACAGGGGCTCGTCGCCGGACTCAACGCGGCGCGGGCGACGCTCGGCGCCGAGCCGGTCCGGCTCGGACGCGAGCAGGCGTACATCGGCGTGATGATGGACGATCTCGTGACGCGGATCCCCCGCGAGCCGTACCGGATGTTCACGAGCCGGGCCGAGCACCGGCTTCGGCTCCGGCACGACAATCCCGACGAACGGCTCACGCCGCTCGGTCGCGAACTCGGACTGGTCGACGATGATCGGTGGGCGCGGTGGCAGGCCCGATCCGAGGCGCTCGATTCGATCCGCGCCGCGTTCAACGCGGTCCGGGTCGAGGGGCGAACGCTGGAGGAGATCGCGCGGCGGCCGGAGACCACGGCCGAAGGCCTCGCCTCGGAGCTGCCCGCCGGAACCACCCGACGCATCGAGCTCGTGGATCGGGTGCTCAACGACTGTCGCTATGCCTCCTTCGTCGAGCGTGCCGACCGCGAGATCCGTCGTCAACGCGACGCCGAACACGCTACGATTCCCTCGGAACTCGACTTCGCATCCATCGAAGGGCTCCGCCGGGAGGCGGCGGAGGTGCTCGGGAGCTTCCGCCCCCGCACGCTGGGACAGGCGGGTCGCCTCGCCGGGGTCAATCCCGCCGACGTCACCCTCGTCCAGGTGGCGATGAGGCGGCATCGGGACGGTCGGGTCGGGTCTCAAGCTTCCGGGAGCCGGCGATGACGAACTGGAGGTCCTCATGACGGGCGACGAACCCACTGATCGAAGCGTGCTTCTCCGACGCCTCGGGCTGGCGGGCGTGGTCCTGCTCGTGCTGCTGTCCCCGCTGCTGCTGGAGCTCCGAGCCCAGAACCAGAACGCCCCCTTGCATGACATCCTCGAGGAGCTGACCCGGACGAGTCTCAACTTGTGCGAGGTCGATGACGAGGCGATGGACGGACTCGCGGACCGCCTCGATCCGGCGCTCCTCGACGTCGAAGATCCGGATCATCCCCTTCTCTGGATCGACCTCGGTGATGGACTTCTCGCGTTCGACGAGGTGAAGTTGCTGGAAGCGATCGACCGTCATCAACCCGGGCTCTCCGAAGCCGAACGACGGACGACCATCGATCTCGTGAAGACCCATGTGTGGGCGACGAACGAGAAGCAGGCGGTTCGGGAGCTGTTCTCGGAGACCCGCTCGATGATGCACCCGGTGTGGTGGGGGCGACCGATCCCGAAGGATTGGCGCTGAGCCCGGGGCGTGGGATTCGATGCGGTTCTGCGCCCGTTCGGCGCACGCGGGAAAAGCCACCTGCCGGGATCGAACCGGCGACCTGCTGATTACAAATCAGCTGCTCTACCAGCTGAGCTAAGGTGGCGTGGGTCGCATGATAGCGGCCCGGGCGAGTGGATCACCGCGCATCGGGGGGTTCCGAAATCGTGGTCCCGCGTTGACCTATAGTCATGCTGGCGCCGTCTCGTCAGCACCTCGGCCGATTGGAGTCAGAAATGAAGATTCGAACCGTGATCATGCTCACCATGGTCCTGACCACAGGCGCCGTCGCGGCGCCGCCCCACGTCGTCTTCGTCGTGGGGGAGGGCGAGTACCGCTCGGAGTGGTCGATGCCGGCGCTGGCGGATCTGCTCGAGCGTGAACACGGATTCGAGACCACGGTGCTCGTCGATCGCCGTTTGAACGGCGGGCCGGGCAACGACATCGAAGGTCTCGAGGCGCTCGAGGACGCGGATCTCGCCGTCTTCTATGTTCGATTCCGGCAACTGCCCCAGGAGCAGCTCGACCGGATCGCCGAGTTCGTCGAGGGTGGCGGGGCGGTCGTCGGGTTCCGAACCTCGACCCACGCCTTCGACTACCCCGAAGACGATCCGCGGGCCGAGCGCTGGAACGACTTCGGTGCGGACGTGCTCGGCGCGCCGTGGAAGTACCACTACGGCCACGATTCCCGAACCGCGGTGACCACGGACAGGAGCACTGACGAGACGGTGTTGACCGGCGTGCCCGAGGACTTCGGCGTCCGATCCTGGACCTACCACGTCCGCGACGACTTCCCCCCCGACGACGACTTAAATCCTAAGTCGGTCGTCGTCATTCTCCGAACCCCCCCCCCTTCATTTCATCGGGGGTACACTGCACAACAATACCTTTTTTTTTAGTTTATTTCCTGGGCCTCCGAAAAAATCCAAAATCC
>NZFT01000060.1 GCA_002690755.1 Phycisphaerae bacterium | reverse complement strand
ACTCCGAGCAGCAGCAGGACTCCGAGCAGCAGCAGGACTCCGAGCAGCAGCAGGACTCCGAGCAGCAGCAGGACTCCGAGCAGCAGCAGGACGACGATCCAGCGGACACGCCCGCCCCTTCGGAGGCGACTGACGAAGACGCGGAAGCGTCGGAACCACGAATGACCCGGGAAGAAGCGGAACGACTTCTCCAATCGGTGCGGGACAAGGAACGCCAACGCCGCCGAGCGAAGGCCGACGCCGAGGAACGTCGCCCGAAGAAACCGGTGGAGCGTGACTGGTGATGCGATCCACCGTTGCTCCTGAATCCGCCGAACGCATGGTCCACGTCGTGCCGCGTCTGCTGGCTGCGCTTTTCGCCTGCCTCGGGTGCCTGAGCCCGAGCGTCTTCGCGGACGGACAGGCGGAGTTCAAGTTCGGCCAGCGCGAAGTCTGGGTCGGCCAGCCCTTCCTGCTCGAAATCGACATCGTGAACGCGGAGGCGTGGAGTGAACCACGCGTCCCGGAGATCGAGGGCCTCACGAGCACGGTGCTGCCCAGCGCCCGCGAAAGCACCTTCACCCAGATCATCAACGGCGTCGCCACGACCCGGTCGACCCGGACCTACGTGGTTCGCTTCGTCGCCACCCGACCGGGGATCATCGAGATTCCGCCCATCGATCTGACGGTCGACGGGGAACGATTCGAGAGCGATCCGTGGCGGGTCATCGCGACCGAGAGCGAGGTGGGCGATCTTCTGGTCGTCGAGATCATCGGCACCCCGGAGAAGGCATGGGTCGGCCAGCCGGTGCGACTGACCCTTCAGATCTGGGTCGAGCAGTTCGTCGATCGAGCGAATCGAATCCGACTGGATGAAGCCGACATGTGGGGACTGATCTCCGCGGGTGAATCCTCGTGGGGACTGTTCAAGGAGTCGCTCGAGGAACTCGCTCGAACTCGGCGTCGCCCCTCGGGACGTCGAGTCGAGCGTGGCGATCGCACGTATTTCCTCTACGAAATCAGGCACGACGTCATTCCGATCAAATCGGGCGCCATCGATCCCGGCGAGGTCCAGGTGGTGCTTCGGCAACCGACCGAGATCGCCGTCACCCGGGACATCTTCAATCGGCGTCAGGTGGAGATCGCGGGAATCCGTCCCGTGATCCAGACCGCCCGCATCCGGCCGATCGAGGTCCGGTCGCTCCCGGAGGCGGGACGGCCGTCGAGTTTCACCGGTGCGGTGGGTCGTTTCTCGGTTCGGGCCCTGGCCGAGCCTCGAGACGTCTCGGTGGGTGATCCCATCACCCTCCGGCTCGAGGTCACCGACGAGTCACCCGGCATCGCGGGCGATCTCGCGAACCTCCGACCCCCACCGCTCCGTGATCTCGAGGCGCTGGCCGGATTCCGAGTCCCGGACGACCCGACCACGGGCCTGGTCGAGGGACGGACCAAGACCTTCACCGAGACGCTTCGACCGGAACGCGACGATCTCGACGCGATCCCGCCGATTCCATTCGTGAGCTTCGATCCGGAACTCGAGCGATACGTGACCGCGAGCAGCGAGCCGGTTCCGATCAACGTCGCCCCGAGCGAACGCCTGGACCTGGTCAGCACGGTCCGGGGCGAGGACGGACTCGATCAGGCGATTCTCCGGGGCACCACGCTGACCGCCACCACGGGCGGACTCCGGGCGAATCATCCCGTGGCCGACGCCGCGACCCCCCGGCGCGCGTTCGAACCGGGATGGGCGATCGCGACGATCGCGATCGCCGGGCCGACGACGTTCCTCGGGGGGCTGCTGCTGATCCGCCGGCGGGAACATCGACTGGCGAATCCTGAGGCGGGGCGAGCCGCGGCGGCACGATCGAAGGCGAGGATGATCCTCGGTGGCGAGGGATCCGCGGCGGATCGTGTTCATGCGTCGCTCTGCGGCCTCATCGCGGACCGGCTTCACCTTCCCGAAGGTGCGATGACCGCCCGCGAAGCCGAGACCGCGGTGGACCGGGCGGGACTCGAGCGAGCGGATCGCGAGGAACTTCGAAGCGTGCTCGACGCCGCAGAGACCGCCCGGTACGCGGGTGCTTCCGGCGACGACGCCGAGCTGGAACGGCGCGCCACGGCACTCATCCCCAGTCTCGACACGCTTCGACCGGGACGGAGGCGAGCCCGATGACGGCGACCCGAAGAACCGCATTCCGCTCCATGCTGATCGCCGGCCTGATGCTGCTGGGGGCGACCAGCGGCCCTGCGGCATTCGGTGACGAGGACCTCCTCGACCTCGCCCGGAACGCGGAGTCCGCGTATGAATCGGGGCTCGCCCAGGTGGCGGGTTCGACCGACGCGCTCGCCGATTTCCGTCGCAGCGCCGCAGATTGGCGAGCCTTGATCGCGGCGGGNGGCGACAACGCCGCCGCCTGGTTCAACCTCGGCAACGCCGAACTTCGGGCGGAACGCCCGGGCGAAGCGATCGTCGCGTACCGTCGATCCGAACGACTCGCGCCCTTCGACGACGACGTCGCCGCGAATCTCGCGGAGGCCCGCCGCCGCGTCGAACGGCCGATCGAAGCCGACGCGACGGATCTCACCGTCTCCAATCTCGCGGGNTGGTGGAAGGTCGTCGACACACCCGGGCGCTACGTGATCGCACTTTCGACCTGGTCCGGATTCTGGCTGATCCTGCTGGCTCGCCGAGCCAGAGGCCCCGGACCGCGAACCAGCGAGGCGGAGGCGACGACCCTCGCCTGGCGATCCACCCTTGCGGTCCTCGGAATCACGGCGGTCCTGACTTCCGGAACACTCCTCGTGGATCGAACGCTCGCGGCCCGTCGTTCCGCCGGCGTGTTCATCGTCGACGACGTGGTCCTGCGAACCGGCAATGGCACGACGTTCGCCCCCGCCACCGACGAGACGATCTCCGAGGGCGTTGAATTCTCCATTCTCGAACGGCGTCCGGGATGGTGGCGGATCCGACTTCCGGACGGCACCGTCGGGTGGATCGCGGACGACGCGGGCGAAGCGATCTGAGCGTCCCGGGATTTCCCTGAAGACGGGATCAGAAGGAAACGACCGCCGGCACGAGTTCGTGCCGGCGGTCGTCTTCAAGCGGAGAGGGTGGGATTCGAACCCACGATGACCCGGAGGCCATACCGGTTTTCGAGACCGGCGCATTCAACCGCTCTGCCACCTCTCCGGAGCGAGGGATTCTAGCGACCTCCGATCGGCTTCGCGCGCGATCCTGCATTTCCCCATCGCACCGCCGGAATCGGGGCGTCCCGGGGCCGCGGGTCCGTCGAATCAAGTCCGGGGCAAGGACACGGGCCCCGCTCCGGTCCGGAGCGGGGCCCGTGGAGAGATGCGTGTCGAATTCCGGTCAACCGGTCCATTCGACCAGCAGGACGCCGAGGTCGATGCCGTCGGTCGTTCCATCACCGTTCAAGTCGGTGGGCCCGGGCTGGCCCCAGCCGACGAGGAACAGCCCGAGGTCGATCCCGTTCACCAGATCGTCGCCATTGAAGTCGGCGGGTGATCCGGACGCTGCACAGGCATCCGCGGTTCCGTCTCCGTCGAGATCCTCGCAGGTCGAGCCCACGCCGCGCCACTCGGCCCCGGCGGCGATGGCTTCCGCTTCGGTCAGCACCAGACAGAAACCGTTCCCGAAACACGCCGCGCCGACCGGTTCCGGACAGTCGAGGTCGAGACAGTCGGTCCCGTCGCCCTGAAACACGCCGCCGAGCGCCTTGCATTCCGCCGGCGAGACGATGCCGACGCAATCCCCGGTCGGCAGACAGCAGGCGCCTTCCGGAAAACAGATGTAGTCGTCACAGGATTCGCCCACCGGTCCTGGAATGCCCTGGACCGCGAAGCAATCCGCGGGCGTGAGCTGCACGCACCCTCCGGTCGCCGGGAAACAGCACGGTGCGGTCTCGGCGCAATCCCCGGTGCCGCAATCGGTGCCCGGTCCGAGGAAGATGCCGCCCGCGTCGGCGCAGGTGAGTTCATCGAGGGTCGAACAGTTTCCGCCGATGCAGCACCCCCCGAGGGCGTCGCAGACGCTCGGCGTCCAGGTGAACCGCTGGACCCAGTCGCCGCTGGGTCGGCAGATGCTCGGCAGATCCGAAAATCGCTTCCACCCGTCGGGGCATCCGAAGATCCCGCAATCCTCCACGAAGATCCAGTTGCCGGTCGCGGACTGAAGGCCGTCGACGTCGGTGCATGGAAAAGCGTTGAACTGCGGATCGGGGGGCGTGATGCACTGGCTCGCGGGCGGCTGGTGATGGGAGACGATCTCGATGCCGACCGTCACGGTGTGCGAGCCGTCGTCGTCGATCCAGATCTGATCGGGATCGCCGGGGTCGACCAGGAATTCGAGGCGCACCCCGGTGGTTCCGGGCGGCATGATGATGTGCGGAAGAATGTCGCCGTCGGAGGCGACGTTGAACACCAGCGTCCCGGAGTCCGGACGGCCGGACCAGACGTAGATCGCGTACTCGGTGATCGTCTCCACCACGGTGGAACTGGTCGCGAACAACGACTCGAACAGATCGAGGCGGACGGGGAAGGCATCGGGCGGGAGTTGGAAACTCGTCGCGGCGATCTCGCCCTCGATGAACCCGCCCTGCGCGATGTACTCTCCCGGACCGAAGTCGCTGGCGGTGTGCGCCACCACCACCGCGTCGCAGGCGCCGGCGATTCCGCCGCCATTCGCGTCGCTGCGATCCAACACCGACTGATGACGGTGGATGCCCCGCATCCGCACGTCGAGCGGCGACGGCGGACCGGCGAAACTCGGGGAGGTGACCCCACAGATCGCGAGCAGGATGGTCAGGGTTCGACGCATTCGATGGTCTCCGAAAAAGGACGAGGGCGGACATGCGTCCTCCACCCCCCTGACATCATCTCGATCCCGTCGGTGTTCACCGAGGTCGACGCCCGCCTCCAGAGCGTACTCCCGAAGCGGGTCGAGGCCAGCGAATCCGGGGTACGGTCCGAAAACGAGGGACCCGCGGTTCCAGAACCATCGAGATTCAGCTGATCGAAGCGGCCAGGGTGGCGATCAGGGCCTCGGGCTCGGGAAGACGTCCCGAACCGACGCGACGACAGGCCTGCCAGCCGCTTGCGGGCTCGATCAGTTCGAACCCGTCATCGGCCAGCACGTCGAGATTCCGACGGGTCGCCGGCTGCGACCACATCTCCGCGTTCATGCTCGGTGCGAGCAGGACCGGAACGCGGGTTCGATCGATCGCCGCGAGGGCCGTGGTGACCGCATCGTCCGTGAAGCCCGCGGCGAGTCGGGCGAGGGTGTTCATGGTGCAGGGCGCGACGAGCGCCGCGTCGAGCCCTTCCGCCACCCGCACGTGCTGCGGATCGGCGTGATCGAACTGGTCCCACTGGCTCGTGAACACCGGTCGACCGCTCAGCGATTGAAAGGTGAGCGGTGCGATGAAGCGCGTCGCCGCTTCGGTCATCGCCACCGTCACTTCACCGCCGGCCTGAACCAGCCGTGAAACCACGGTCGCGGACTTGTAGGCGGCGATCCCCCCGCACACGCAAACGAGAATTCTCCGCCCGGTGAAGACACCGTCGGTCGATTCATCGCGCGGGTTCTCGTTCGTCGCATCAGTCACGGATCGCTCCGGGATCGAGGACGGACCGAGTCGTTTCCTCGACTCAGCCTTCCGGCTGGGTGGGATCCTCGATCGAGATCTTGTCCTGCATGATCTCCTCGATGACCACTTCGAGATCGGACATGCCATTGCGCTCGACCAGTGGGCGGGCACCGTCGATGAGTTCGGCGATCCGCTTCTGAATGAGGGCGGTGAGGCGGAACCTTCCGCCGACCTTGCGAACGATCTCGTCGCTCTTCAGGGCTTCGATCATGGGTGTGGACCTCTGGAATGATTCCTGGCGGAAATCCCGCCAATCCGACGATGGTACCCGATCCGGCCCCCTTCAGGCCAGTCCATGGCCAGACCACCAGAAACAGGGCTTGACCCCGGCTCGGAAACGGGTACGGTCGCGGATTCGGACCGGATTCCGGCCCTGCCAGGAGACCGAGGCCGCATGGCCACCCGACTCTGGAATCTCGTTCTCGGTCTCGCGACCCGCCTCGGATTCAGCCGCGAGTGGTGGCTCCTCGTCGTCGCGGCGGGGGTCGGGCTCATCATGGGCGTGGCGGGCTACCTGTTCATCAAGCCGATCCAGTGGCTGGAGCATATGGCGGAGGAACTCGGGACCGAGTCCCCCTCGACGCTGCTCTGGCTGCTTCCGATCGTTCCCGTGATCGGGGCGGTCCTGACCGGTCTTCTCGCCTGGCGCTGCCCGACGGAGTTCAAGGGACATGGCGTCTCGAACGTGATCTACGGAGTCATTCGCAAGCAGTCGCGACTCCGCCTCCGACTGCTGGTGCGGCAGTGGATCGGATCGACCCTCACCATCGGCTCCGGCGGCTCCGCCGGTCCCGAAGGTCCGATCGTGACGATCGGAGCCGTGATCGGTTCGAACCTCGCCCGCCTGCTTCGACTCGATGCGAAAAGCGGAACGACGCTGCTGGGCTGTGGTGCCGCGGCCGGACTGGCCTCGGTGTTCAACGCCCCCATCGCCGGAATCTTCTTCGTACTCGAAGTCCTGCTCCGCGATTTCTCGCTCCGGACCTTCACGCCCATCGTCATCGCCTCGGTCCTCGCCGCGGCGACCACCCAGTCGATCCTCGGATCCAACGAACCGCTCTTCGGCGTGGGCCCGGAGTTCTTCGCGAACAGTCCGGTCCCCTTCACCATCGGCATGACGCCCGCGTTCGTGGTGTTCGGGATCGCGTGCGGTCTCGTGGCGGTGCTCTTCATCCGCACCATGCAGTGGAGTGAACACTGCTTCAGTCGGATCCCGGTCCCCGACGCCCTGCGCCCGGGCGTCGGCGCCCTGCTCCTCGGCATCCTCGGGGTCGCCTACATGCTGCTGGTCGCACCGCGGGGGACGGACCTCACGTCGGATCCGGTGCCGCCGTTCTTCGGCAACGGCTACATGGTCATCATGCGGCTGCTCGACCCGGATTCCTACGTCGACGCCGAGGGATCGATGATCGCCGATGGAACCGGCGTGGTGATCGGAATCCTTCTGCTCCTCGTGGTCCTCAAGATCATCTCGACCAGCCTGACCCTCGGCTCGGGCGGGGCCGGCGGTCTCTTCGCGCCCGCCCTGGTGGTCGGCGCCATCATCGGAAGCATGTTCGGTCTGGCGGTCGCCCAGACCGGTTGGTTCCCCGGCGCGAGCCCCGCCCACTTCGCGCTGGTCGGCATGGCGGCGATGGTGGCGGCCACCACCCACGCGCCGATGACCGGGGTCATGCTGGTCTACGAGATCACGCAGACCTACAGCCTGATCGTGCCGTTGATGCTCTGCGCCGTGCTCAGCGTCATCGTCGGACGACTCTTCTATCGCGAAAGCGTCTACACCGCGGAGCTGGCGGCCGCGGGCATCCGCGTGGGCGGAAGCACCGATCTGACCGTGCTCCGGCAGCTCACGGTCCGTGACGTACCGCTCATGCCGCCCGTCACGGTGCGACCGGACGACAGCGGCCAGCGTCTTCTCGACCTCAGCGAACGCTTCGCGGTCTCGGACTTCGTGGTGGTCGACGAGCAGGACAACTACCTCGGCATGGTGACCGGCACCGACCTGCAGGCCGCGCTGGTCTTCCGCGAGGCGATCCCCCTGCTGCAGGTGAACGAGATCGAACGGACCGACCTGCCGAGCATGGTGCTCGACGACACCCTCGACGTCGCGCTGGACCGTTTCAGCGAGCACGACGCGGCGTCCCTCGCGGTGCTCAGCCGCCCGGGCGACGGCCGGGTCATCGGCGTCCTGACCCGGACCCGTCTGATGCGCGAATATCAGCACGCGCTGGCGGAGAGCTGAGCCGATGCCGTCCTCCCGCTTCACCTTCACCGCCGAGGATCGACTCAAGGGTCGGACCGCCTTCGCCGAGGTCCACGGCGGCCGCACGCGACGCGAGTCCGGCCCCCTGCTGGTCTACGCGCTCCCCAACGGACTCGAACGACTCCGACTCGGGCTGTCGGTCGGCCGCCGCTGCGGCAACGCGGTGGGTCGGAACCGCTTGAAGCGACTGCTTCGCGAGACCTTCAGACTGAATCGGGGATCGTGGCCCGTCGGCTACGATCTGCTGGTCGTGGTCCGGCCGCACGAGGAACTGTCTCTCGCCGCGTACGCCACGCATCTCGAATCCGCGATCCAACTACTGGACGAGACATGGCGGAAACGAATTCGGAAGCAGACGACGCCACCGGCCGAAGATCCATCGCCACCCTCGGCCTGATGCTCCTGGTCCGCGGCTACCAGCGGTTCGGATCCGCGTGGCTGGGAGGCCACTGTCGCTTCGAGCCGAGCTGCTCGTGCTACGCGATGGAGGCGCTCGAACGCCACGGCGCCCTCCGTGGTGGCTGGCTGTCGATGCGACGCGTGCTTCGATGCCGGCCCGGCGGCGGGGCGGGCCCGGATCCGGTGCCGCCGCGGACGAAGTCGGATTGAGCCGGACGGAACGGGCTCGAATCAGCCCTCGACCACGGGATTCCGCAGCGTCCCCAGACCGTCGATCTCGATCTCCACCACGTCACCTTCACGGAGGAATCGAGGCGGCGACATGCCGGCCCCGACGCCGGCCGGGGTTCCCGTGAGCACGACCGTGCCCGCGACGAGGGTGGTGCCCCGGGTGAGTTCGACGAGCAGCTCGGCCACGGAGAACATCATCTCGCGGGTGCTGGAGGACTGGACCACCTCGCCGTTCAGCCGGGTGCGGATGCCGAGATCCTGCGGATCGCCGATCGCCATGGTCGGATGCAGCGGACCGAGCGGGCAGAAGGTGTCGAAGCTCTTGCCGCGGCAGAACTGGCCACCCGAACCATGCTTCTGCCACCAACGGGCAGTCACGTCGTTCGCGATTCGATAGCCACCGACATGGTCGAAGACCGAGGCGTCGTCGAGATCCTTCGCATCTCGTCCGATCACCACCGCGAGTTCGGCCTCCCAGTCCACCTGCGGACCGTGCTCGCCGCAGATCGGCGGCACCACGATCGACTCGCCGTCGCCGATCACCGACGCCGGATTCTTGAAGAAGACCATCGGACGCTCGGGCCGGGCGTTTCCCAGCTCCGCGGCATGATCGGCGTAGTTCCGCCCGATGCACCAGATCGCGGGCGGTCGATCCGGGATCACTTCTGCTCCGCCTCGGCACCGATCACGTCTTCGCGACGCTGAGCCTCGCGGGTGGCTGCGGCGGCCCGGAACGTCCGGTACGCCTCCATCCCGGGCGGCTCCTTGAACGCCTGGTCGAAACTCAGGGCGGTCGCGAGCGGGCTTCGCGCGAACTCCATCTCGAGCAGCGGCCGGACCTCGTCGAAGGCCATCCGCTTCTGGTCGTCGCCCGCCTTGGCGTAGATCTGCAATCGGTCGATCAACGGAAGCGAGTCGTTGAGCAGGATCTCCTGGAAGATGTCCCGGACGCTCGTCTCCAGATCGCCGATCAGGTCCTTGATCCGGCTCTCACCGAACTTCGAGGTGTAGTCGCTGCCTTCGAGGCCCTGGAAGTAGAGCGTCAACTCGCCCGCGAACTTCACCGCGTCCTCGAGGATCTCCGGCTTGTTGAGCAGAAGGCCTTCCCGGAATCCACGACGCAGGGCGGCATAGACGTCGCTTCGCGCGACCTCCGGCTGCATCTCGTACTCGCCCGTCGTCTGATCCTTCACGAAGACGTCGATCGGCACGGTGTAGGAGGCGTTCGGAATGACCCCGCCCTCGCCGTAGAGTTCGTTCAGATAGGAGTAGATCTCCTGGGCGTCCTCGTACTCGCCCGCCCGCCAGAGATCGCGGATCGCGTACTTCATGAAGTTCTCGTGGAAGTTGGCGAACGTGTCGCCACCACCCCCGCGGGAGTTGAAGTGCTTGCCGTAGAGCTCCCGGAAGTACCGGTCGATCGAGCGGATCCAGCGGGAATCGTTGAGACGACCTGGGTTGTCGTTGCTGAAGGGGTCCACGTTGAGCAACCCGGACTTCGCGAGGGCCTGCATCGCCTGAAGCCAGATGCGGTCGTTGTTCAGGACGTTGTAGGCGTTCTCGGCGTCCTCGTAACGCTTGGAGCCGCGTTCGGAACCCAGCTTGCCCCAGTAGAGCGCGTGCGCCTGGGGATGACGCCAGTCGATCGGGCCGATGTCCCGGGTGTACTCGTACATCACCTCGGGTTCCATGTTGTAGTCCTCACGGAGCGTCTGCTTCCGGAGGAAGTTCACGAACTCGCGGACCTGATCCACGCGGGCCGGATCGGCGAGCACCTGATCGAAGGTCGCGTAGACCGGATCGTTCTTCGCGAAGGTCGCGTCGAGCCCGAGGATCCTGGCATACGGGGACTGCTTGACCGCGTTCCACTTGCCGATGTTGATGAGGAATTCCCGGTCGAGATCCATGTCGAAGCCCGCGCTGGTCTGCGCGAGGGCGTCACGAAGATCCTCGACCAGCTGCGCCGTGCCCGGGGTGCGGGCGTCGGCCTCCTCGATGGACTCGGCGGCGTTCGCGATCGTCTCCATCCAGAGCACGCGTTCCTCGGCGTTGAAGGGCGGCTTTCCGAGGAGATAATGCCATTCCTTCGCATGCTCCCGCTTGTAGTGGAGATGCGCATCGTCCGAGACGCCGTCCATCTTGTGAGCGAACCAGAACGCCAGTTCCTTGTGGAGCACGACGTCGTTGGGGTTGTATCGAAGCCCCTCGTTTCGAACGAGGTTGATCCCGGCCTTCACCCAGTCCCAGCGTTCTTCCGGCGTGTTGGTGAGCACCGAGATGTTGTAGGCCATGTTGTGGCCGTGGAATCCCCACACCTGCGAGAACCGGGGCTGAAGCTTGGTGATCAGATCCGCATCGCTCATGACTTCGTAGAACTGACCGTCCTCCTTCATCATGTTGACCTTGATCCACAGGTAGTCGACGATCAGACCCCGCAGGGCGCCGATCGCGGTTCCGAGGGCGACGATCGGCGGCGCACCTTCGATCGAGGCGTCGGTGTAGCGGAGCGCGAAACCGTCGATCCCGTCGATCCGGGCGGTCAGTTCCTGGGTCACCGCACCATCCCGGTACGCGATCTCGACGACGTCGCCGACGTTACCGCTCCAGTCGCGGGTGCCCGCGTCGAAGATGAACTCCACCGGGTCGTCGCCGGAGAAGGTCATGGTGGTCTCGATGGACCGGACCATGCTCGTGAAGACGTCGATCACCTCGGACTCGTCGTTCGGCTCGCCCGTGACCGGGTCGACGGTGGTGAGGATGAGATGCTCCTGGCCCGCCTTCTCCACGATGGTGGGAAGGATCCGGCCGGCGCCGAAGACCGCAGTGACCGCGAAGGCCAGCGCGACGATCTGGATGATTCGGTCTTTGCTCATGGGGCGCGGTCGTTGGGGACGGGAGGAAATGTCGTTCGGTACGTGATACGGCCGGGTCCGCCGGCCGGTTCGAGAGAGCCCGGGGTCAGCCGTGGCCGCTGTAGGTCGCGAGTTCGCGTCGTCGGAAGACCAGGAGGCCGATGCCGAGGACCATGCCGCACCAGAGCAGACCGATGACCAGGAGATCGCGGCCGACGCCGGCCCAGGAAACGAGACGCCCCTCGACGACCATCGAATTGGGACTCGCCTGGCCGAACGGCTCCAGCAGCCACGCGACGCTTCCGGCGATCCAGCCGATCAGGATCTGCACCCACTGGATCAACGCGATCGCATCCGCATCGGGCCGGAACATGGTCACGCTGTTGCCGATGAACGAGGCCATCGATCCGCCGACGAAGACGGTGAAGGCGAGCAGGACCGCGACCGGGAAGCTCAGGAACGTGGCGGCGGAGACGCCGAGCATGGCGAGGAACGCGAGCTTGGTCCAGTTGACGATCATGGCGCGGAGGAAGTTCGACTCGAAGGAGGCCGCCTGCCACATGATCTCCACGTCCGTCGCGTCGAAGAAGAGCGTCGCGCCGTTCGAGAAGAACCGCTTGGTCGCGGCGCCCTGCTGACTCACGGAGAACCCGCCGTTCAGGATCTGGACCCGGAGGATCCCGTCGTCGTCGACGAAGCTCGCGGGGACCAGCAGTCGGTGCCACTGCTCGGGCACGAACTCCTGGCCGACCTCCTCGTCCTGACTGGGGAACCGGAACACCACCGGGTATCGATCGATGTTCTCGGAGCGGCCGATGTGGAACAGGTACCGAAGCGTCAGATTGAGTCCCTCGTCGCGGGCGGCACCGAGTCCCTCGAATTCGTAGACCCGGACGTCGTACTCCTTGCCCTCATCCATGCCGCCGGGGGCGAGCATCCGCTGCTGATCGAGGTATTCCTTCCGAAGGCGTCGGACGATCTGCCGGATGGTGTCCGCATAGGTCCGGATCCCGTCCTCGACCTCGCTCTTGAGCAGGAGATCGCTCTCATACTCCGTGAGGGCCCGGTCCCGGACCTGATCCTCGGTCAACCGATCGAAACTGGGATAGACGCCCACCCGTGCGGTCAGCACCTCGTCGTGGACCTCGATGGCCTGCATCGGGTCGTCGGCGCGCGTGCTGAGGTACTGCGTGAAGGAGAAGATCGAGATGCCGCCGATCGCGAGCAGGACCAGGTTGAGGAGGACGAGCCCCACCCACTTGCCGATCATGTACTCGAGTCGGCCGAGCGGCTTGGTGACGAGATGCCAGATCTGTCGGTCGCGAACCTCGAAGCTCACGGTCGCGCACGCCAGTACCAGCGTCATGCACGCCGAGAGCGTGTAGACCAGGGCCATCGAGTCGCTGAGGAAGTTCTGCAACTGGTACCGGACGGGCTCGTCGGGATCGATCCACAGCGGGATGAGCGGGAGCGTGACCAGCATGAGCACGATGAACGCGAGCGAGATCCGAAGTCGGACGCTCTCCCGCACCAAAGTGTGCGCGACCGCCGCGACCCCGACCAGCCTCGACGGTCGACCATGACGATTCGAGGTCGCTCGGGGCGAGCCCAGCACGGAAAGGACCAGCAGCAGCAGGCGAACGAGCAGCACGAACGTGATCACCAGCACGCCGACGCCGAGGATCGAGACCACCACGCCCCCGTAGCCCTGCCACCACGGACCCGCGGCGAGCGCAAGGGTCGAGAGGAGGGTCACGAAGACCGGGAGGCTGATCTCGGTCCAGATGACGATCAGAAGCCAGGCCAGGACGAGCAGGCCGCACCAGACGACGAATTCCGGACGATCGATCACGAGCGTCGGAAGCCAATCCGGGATGGTCGTGGCGATGAAGAGCGCCCCGAGTTCCGCGATCTGGGTGAGCCGACCGGATTCCTCGTCGAAGAACTCGGAGATCCCGGTCTTGACCGCGGGCCCGCCGAAGGTCTCGTCGCCGACTTCCACTTCACCGGTGTCGAGCAGACGCGTCGCGACCGCGTCCATCTCGATGGAGTTCGCTTCTCGAAGAACTTCGACCACGTCGTCGAATCGGGTCCGCGCGGCACCGGCCTCGAACCAGACCTTTCCGAAGACCACGCCCACCACGAGGACCGCGAGGACCGTGAGCACGATCTTCGACATCGATCGGTGCTGGACCTCGTCGAGCACGCCCCAGATCTTCCGAATCGTCTTCACCGTGACGGACTCCGATCGTCGCCGTCATCACCACCGAGCAGGTCGTCGATGATCGCGTTGTCGTGGTCGTCCGGCGCGTCCGGCACCTCGGTCACCGAGGCCTCCGGCTTCTCCGGAGCCTGTTCCTGCAGGAGTTCGTCGAGCACTTCGGCCGACTTCTGCGACGATTCGACGGCGGCGGACTCGGTCCGCTTCTCGACCGCCCGGGGCTCGTCCGGCGTGCGGTCGGTCTGGAGGGCGTCGAGGAGTGACTCGCCCTCACCCGACTCGACGGCTTCGTCACGCGTGAGGAAGGCCGCGGTCTCGCCGCCCTGCAGGGCGCCGGAGGTGTCCGCCGCCTCCTGCTGGGCCTGCTCGACGATTCCCATGAAGAGATCCTCGAGTCGCTGTCGCGGGCGCTGGACCGAGTCGATCGCGACGCCGCGTCGCTGAAGCACCCCTTCGATCTCGTCCACCGTGTCGGCGTCGAGCGTCGGGGTGCGGATCACGGTGTGATTCGAGTCCGCGAGCAGTTCGCCGGTGCGGCCTTCGCCGCGGATCTTGCCGCCGTAGAGGATCACCATGCGATCGCACACGTCCTCGACGTCACCCAGAAGGTGCGAACTCAGCAGGATGGTGGTGCCCCGTCGCCCCAGTTCGAGGAGCAGATCCTTGACCTGACGCGTGCCGATCGGATCGAGTCCCGACGTGGGCTCGTCGAGGATGAGCAGTTCCGGATCGTTGATCAGGGCCTGGGCGAGCCCGAGGCGCCGGCTCATCCCCTTCGAATATTCACCGACCGCCCGACGCTTGACCTGTGCGAGGCCGACCATGTCGAGAAGTTCGTCGATGCGACGCTTTCGCGTGCGGTGATCCAGTCCGAAGATCCGGGCGTAGTAGTCGAGGGTCTCGCGGGCGTCGAGAAACCGGTACAGATACGACTCCTCCGGGAGGTAGCCGATCTTGCTCTTGATCGCGACGTCGGAAGGGTCTCTTCCGAAGACGCTCAGTCGTCCGGAGGACTTGTGGAGCAGACCGAGGATCATCTTGATCGTGGTGCTCTTCCCCGAGCCGTTCGGGCCGAGCAGCCCGAAGATCTCGTGGCGGTTGATCTCGAAGTCGATGCCGTCGACCGCACGGGCCTTCGCCCGCTTCCAGAAGTCGCTGAAGATCTTGGTGAGGCCCACCGCCTCGACGATCGGTTCGCCGATCGCCGGACGAGCCGCATCCCGGGTCTTGAGCTCGCTCACCTCGTTCATTCGCCTTCTCCCTCGCGGCCGAAGCCGCCGCGGGCGTCGCGATTCAGACGACGGCCGGACCGATTGATGTTGATCTGCCGGCCACCGAGCTGCCAGTTGTTGACGTCGGCAAGCCCGCGCATGGCGTCGACCTTCTTCGCATCCGACGCCGCGTTGCGACGCGCCGTCGACACGTCCATCGAACTCTTCATGCGGAGCGCGAGACCGCGGAGCCCCGGAGGGGCCGAGATCACTTCGACCTGCGGACCACTGAGCACCTCGTTGTAGGCATCGAGCCAGAGCTGGCGGACCAGCTGATTCGGGTTCTCGCGGTAGGCGGGGACCAGGCTCATGAGACGCCGCACGTCGGAGCCGACGCTCGATTCGATCATGTACCGGAACGCGCGGGCCTCGGTCATGGTCTTCGCCGCCTCGCCCCCGATCTCGTCGGACTCGAAGCGTTCGCCGATGCGGGCCAGCACGATCTCGGCTTCCGCCTCGTCGCCCCGGCTCAACGCCGTCTCGTAGTCCCCGATGAGTTCGATGAGCCCTGCGAGCGCATTCGCGCCCGCGGCATCGTCGAGGATCGTGGTGCTTTCACGTCGTGCGACCTCGACCGCGATCTTCGCACGCTCCCGCGCCGACTGGACCTGCTGGACGCTGCGACGGACCGCCAGGGGCGGCACGCGGTCGGTGACCGAGACGGTGGCGATCCGGATCCCGCTCTCGTTGGCGTTGAGGGATTCCTGAGCGCGACGACGGATCTCGGAGATCGCCTCGTCACCTTCGGTGAATCCCGCGAGCGTCATGGTCGCGGCGGTGTGGACCGTCGCCTGCTCGAGCACCAGCTTCACGATCTCGTCCGCCTGCTCCGGGGTGAACCGGGTCAGGAACGAGACGGCATCGTCGATCGAGTACTCCGCGGTCATCCGGCAATGGGCGAGGTCACCGCCTTCCAGGATGAGCGAACCGTCACCCTTGCCCTCCGGTCCGGGCCGGAGCGGGCGACTGGTCTCGGCGTTCGTCGTGGCCTCCTCGAGGGTCAGCGACTTCGCGCCGAAGTTCGGCCAGAAGGACTGTTCCACGGAGACCGTCCGCTTGAGCGGGACGGTGATGATCTCACCCACCGGATACGGCCAGAACGGCTGCAGCCCGGCGGAGATCTGGGCGTCCGAGCCCTCGCCTTCGATCGCCCCGAAGAGCGTCCGGATTCCGGTGCGGTTCTCCTCGACGGTCTGGAAGCCGCTGAAGAGGAAGACCACGCCGAGGGCGAGGATCGCGAGCTGGAGCACGCGGTAACTCAGCCGCAGGGCCTCGGTCAGGCTCTGATTCGCCGGGTCCATCGCATCACGAAGATCGGTCGCGTTCGCCTCGTCCGCGACGACGGTGAATTCCGCGGACTTCTCGCGGCGCGGGGAGTCGTCCTCGGTCCCGAGAACGTCCTCTTCGTGGACCGGCTCGAATTCGTCGGGTCGTTCCTCGTTCACTGGCCGTCCTCCGATCCGGTCTCGACGTATGCCGTCGACGGCTGGGGGATCCCGTCCGCGGCGGTGTCCGCCTCGAGGTCGATCAGGTGGAAGGGCGCCTTGGTCATGTCGGTGACGAAGGTCGTCGAGCCGCGAAGTCCCGAACGGAGCGTCTCGAGCCAGGACAGGAAGATCGCGAGATCCGCGTGTTCCCGCATCTGCTCGTAGTACCGGGTGGCCTCCTCGTTGCCGCGGGCTTCGATGACCGCGGCCCACTGTTCGGCGAAGTCACGGATGATCTGGGCCTGCGCCTGGGCCTTCTGCTTGATGGTGTTCGCTTCGGAGTTGCCTCGCGACTCCTCGATGTTGGCGAGGGTCTCCTGCACCGCCGACATGCGTCGCATCACTGCGGTGGTGGTCTTCGGCGGGAACACAACCCGGCTGATCCCAACGGAGATCGGGACCACGCCGGTCAGGACGTTCTCGGGGGACTGGACCTCTTCGAGGATCGCGCCCTCGGCCTCGGAAAGCTTGCTGCTGGGACCGATCAGTTCGTCGAACGCGTAGCCGCCGATCCGTCCGAGACCGCCCTGAAGCAGCGTCTCGAGATCGCGCTGGGCGCCGGCGAGGGATCCGTAGCTGTTGTAGAAGGCCTTCGCCTCCTCGTCGCCCTCGCCCACCTTCCAGAGCATGAACGCCTGGACCATGACCTGCTGGCCGTCCCGGGTCTGGACGGTCTTGATCGGCGACTTCACGAACTGCTGACGCGTGTCGAGCTTCGCGACGGAGTCGATGAAGAACGGAAGCTTGAAGTGCAGTCCCGGCTCGCGGACGATCCCGGCCGGTCGGCCGAGCCTCGTCTTCACCGCGACTTCATGGAAGTTCACGGTGAAGGTGGTGTTGAAGAGGATCAACACCAGGACGATCAGGATGGCGACGACGGCGGTGATGGTCTTGCTCATGGTTCGCTGCGCAGTTTCGCTTTGACGGGAACGCCGGGGCATCGAAGCCCCGGATCGGACCTGAAGGTCAGTTGGATTCACCAGGCTTGTCGAGATATTCGCGGAGATTCAGGCCGGTGTCGGGCTCCTGCATCTCCACGTCGAGATCGGTGCGGGCCGAATCGACCGCCAGCACGTACTTGGATCGGACGCCCTGAAGCACCTCGGAGAGGACTTCCATGATCCGGCGTTCGCGGTAGAGCTCGGGCGCTGCCTCGAAGGCCCCGATCTGCCCCCGCACCTCGTCGGTCTTCCGCCGGGCGTCCATGTGGATCTGCCACCGGAGGCTGCGAACGCTCGCGATGAAGGAGGCGATCAGGCCCTGGCTGTCGCGAAGCATCCGCTCCGCTTCGACCCGGGCGTCGATGGTCGCTTCCGCGTCGGGACCCGCGGTTCGATCGAGGACCCGGTACCGCTCGATGATCTCGACGATCTTCCGCGCCCGGTCGGCATCTCCGACCATCCCGGCGAGCGCCGCGTTCGCGGTCCGCCGGGCCTCTTCGAGGGTCTTGCGGACGTTCTGGGTGTCGATCGCGAGTTCTTCGAACATGGAGACCGAGTCACCCGGCGGACGGAGGGCCGGAATCGCGACCGACACCACCTCCACACCGGTGCGGGCGTCGTCGAAGGCGATCTGGATACGATCCCGCATCTCCGTCGGCAGCGCCGATCCCTGCGGCGAAAGCACATCCTCGAGGGAGAGCTGCGAGAAGGTCTGGGTGACCACCCGGAGAGCGATGTCCTGCAGGGCGAGTTCACGCATGTCCAGCGCACTTCGCTTCGGACGAACGTCGTTGGAGAAGTTCAGGAAGTCGATCAACGCACCGGACTTGAGGCGATAGCGCAGGATGACGTCGACGTCGAGCAGGGCGAACTGATTGGTGACCGCCTGCTGGGTCTCGCTCTCCTCGTCCTCCTCGTCGGACCGTCCGGTCGCCTCGTCGAGACGACGCTGGGCGACCTCCAGCTGGTCGACGGAACGCGTGACCTCGTCGGGAAGCGGATTGGCGGAGACCAGGAAGAGTTCGTTGATCGGTTCCGCGGCAGGATCCCAGAGATCGACTTCCTTGACCTCGCGCGGCACGCCGTTGAGGCTCAACTCCTGGATCCGGGCGGCATCGATGACCTCCACCGTCTCGAGGGGCCACGGCAGCTTGAACATCGTCGAGCCTTCGTACACCGAGCCGACGATCCGACCACCCCGCAGGCGGACCGCCTGCTGACCGGGCTCGACGACCACCACCGAACTGAGGGCGATGAGCACCACGAGCCCGAACGCGAGCAGCCAGGCGAAGCTCCGGAGCAGAAGCTGATAGCCCCAGGAGCTGGTGATGTCGAAGCCGAACTGGTAGTTCACCGCTTCGTTGATCGAGCGGACGATCGAATCGGGCGCCGCGAAGAGACTGAGGATCCGCGAGTCGAAGGCGGGCCGGGGCGTTTCGCCCGGGCGCCGGGGCCGATAGAGGTTCAGCACGAAGTTGAGGACGATCTCCGCCGCGATCAGCAGCATGTAGATCGCGAGTCCCCAGGTGATGCCCTCGAGCACCCCGTCGTTCTCGAAGAACTGGAATGCGATGCCGACCGCGACCGCGAGGAGCACCAGGGCGTTGCCGACCATGTGGCCCGCACCGCCGCGAAGATTCGCCCACGCCGGGCGGGCGGCCATGCCCGCGACGAATCGCGAGAAGATGAACGCGAAGAGCGCAAGGGCGAGGGCGATCGCCAGCTGCCACCCCGGATGCGGGCCCGGCGAGAACGACGCGACGTCGAATTCGGGGTTGGTCTGCCAGTCGAACCACGCGATCGTCCGGAGCCCGAAGAGCACCAGGAGCCCGGCCACCAGGAGGCTGGCGACGGGCATCAGCCAGACGTGCATCAGGCGGAGGCGTCGCGCCGCGACGTCGGTCTCGCCTTCCTCGAAGATGCCCGCCGCGTCCTCGCCGCGAGCCGAGGCGAGATCATCCCGTTCCAACGCTTCGAGGCGTTCGAGCCGGTGCTGATGGAAGACCACCACCAGCGCGATCCAGACCAGCGTTCCGACGAGAATCGGTTCACTGGCCACCTGGAAGGCGGAGTCGTTGAAGATGAATCCGTACACCAGCATGATCAGGCCGATGACGGCCTGAAGCATGAATCCCATTCCGGCGACTCGAGTCGCCTGCTGGTACGCGAGATGGTCGGTTCTCATGAGCCTCGATCCGATGCGTTGGCGAGGGGTTCGCAAGAGCAGTGGTCGATGATCGCATCGACCGGCTCGGCAGGAGCCGGAATCAGAAGGGCGCTCCACGGCGTTCCGAGGTGGAACGGACGCAGAGCGATTCCGGACGAGGCGAAGCACCGATGCCCGACTCGCCCCGAGGGTACGATGCCGAGTCGGTCGGGTTCGTACCCGCCGGCCAGAATGATACTCGTTCGCCCGCCCCCGGGGCTTCGAGTGGCGATGATTCCTTCGCACCACCGGCCGTTCCCGGCCATCCCGACCGAGCGACCCACGCCTCGGACTCACCTCTCCGTCCGATCCAGGAACCCCCATGGCCGTCTTCGAACAGCTTCTGGCGATCGCCCGGAACACCCTCTTTGAAAGCATCCGTCAGCCGGTCCTGCTGGTGGTGCTGGTGGTGTGCACGATCTTCGTGATCCTGAGCAACCCCTTCAGTGCCTACACGCTGCAGGACGATCAGCGGATGTACGTCGACATCGGCCTTTCCACGATTTTCATCGGCGGCGCGATTCTCGCCGCCTTCGTGGCCTCCAACGTCCTGACCCGGGAGATCGACAATCGAACCGTGCTCACGGTGGTGTCGAAGCCGGTCTCCCGCCCCGTCTTCGTGATCGGGAAGTATCTCGGCGTGGCCGGGGCCCAGGTCCTGGTGATCGCCTTTCTCGCCCTCGTGTTCATGATGGTGGAGATCCACGGCGTCCAGCAGACGGTCACGACCCCCTACCACCTTCCGGTGATCCTCCTCGGCTTCGGCGCCGTCCTGATCGCGATCGGGGTCGGCGTCTGGTGCAACTTCTTCTACGACTTCGTGTTTTCAAGCACCTTCATCGTGGTCGGAACGCCCCTGCTGCTGATCGCCTACGGAATCACCCTCCCCCTCGCCGCCGATTTCTCCCCCCAACCGATCGGCATGCAGTTCGAGGGGAACCTCTGGGTGGCGATCGCCGTGCTCTTCCTCGGCGAGCTCGTCCTCACGTCGATCGCCCTCGCGGCGAGCACCCGGCTCGGGCAGGTGCTCACCCTCGTCACCACGGTCGGCTTCTTCATGCTCGGCCTGCTCTCCGACTGGCTCATCGCCCGTCGGATCAGCCGGATCGAGGAGATCGAAGCCGCGGTCACCGAAGCGGGTGGCGGGATCGGCACCGAACTGGCCTTGCAGGGCTGGCTCCTCGAAGCCGCCTACGCCATCGTCCCCAACTTCCAGGTCTTCTGGCTGGCCGACGCGATCACCCAGGATGCGGACATCCCGCTCGACTACCTCGCGTGGACGGTGCCGTACGGACTCGTGCTCATCGTGGTCGCCCTGTCGATCGCGGTGATGCTCTTCCAGCGTCGCGAAGTCGGCTGATGCATTCCGGGCCGCCGGTCCGGCTCGATCATTCCTGCCAGTTCGTGGCCTGCTCCGACCGGCTCTTGCTGGTGATCAGGAACCCGAGAATGACCGGATAGATCATCGGTAGCAGCCCGAAGGCGGCGAGCATGATGCGGCTCTGGGACTTGATCTCCTCCGCGGTCTTCGCGGGGAACTGCGACACGTTGCCACCGCGATCCTTGATCATCGCCTGCGTCGCATCCTGGATGTCCAGTTGATACTGCACGTTCGCGTCAAGGAAGACGAAGCCGAGCCCGATCCCGATGATCGTGGTGATGATCGCCAGCGCGACCCAGGTCTTGAGGATTCGGAGCGATCGGTTCGAACGACGAAGAAGCGAGATGCTCCCCGCCAGGAGCACCACCGCGATCACCATTCCGATCACCCCCGATCCCACCTGGACCCAGACGAGGGCGGGTGACATCGTGATTTTCTCGGCGTCCATCCCGCTCATCTGGAGAAAGAACGGCGTGGCGAACGGCGAGCCAGCGCCGCAGCCGTTCCCGATGAGGGCAAGGATGCCGTAGACCATCGAGATCACCCCGAGGACCGTCGGCCAGCGGACGGTGCGGGCTTCGAGATCGTCGGCGGGAAGCACGGGCGGCGTCCTGGGTCGGTCGGACTGATCTTCGTTCATGCCACGAGCCTAGCGAGATTCCCGATTGCAGACACGGAACGGGCCCCGGCTTCACGCCGAGGCCCGTTCATCTCACTTCGTGTCCGGCCGGATCCCGGCGAGGGGAACCGAATCGTTCAGTTGCGGTTGTTGGCCCGCCCGCGTCGGATCTCCTCGATCTGTCGTCGGATCGGATCCGGATCGGGCGGAAGCCCCATCTCGTAGACCAGCACCGGATAGCACCGGTTGTACCAGCCGAGCAGTTCCTTGAGCAGGGTGATCGCACGGTCGGGGTTCCGCTGCAATTCGGCCTGAAGCCGGGGGATCCGATCGCGGCACTGCTTCACCGTGCGCTGCCATCGTTCGTGGATGCGACGACCGGAGTCGTTGACCTCGTGCCACTCCGGGAGGTCCAGCAGGACCGCCAGATCGTCGGTGGTGTTGGCGATGCCGTCCGCGTAGCCGCAGTCGATCGCGTTTTGCGAGTTGAGGGTCAGCACGTTCTTGTCGTCGGAGATGTCGAACTCGCCCCGCATGTCGGGGTAGATCGTCACCTTGCCGGTGTCCGGATCCTTGTCGTAGCTCGCCATCGCGGTCCGAGTCACCATGCACCGGGCGATGATCGGATCACGGCCGCCGATCTCGGCGACCTCGCTGAACTTCTCCAGCCACGCGTCGAGCTCGCCGCCGGAGATCGCGGTCTGGCCCGCGTACATCACCGCGGAGCCCATCGCACCGACCTGCATGAAGTAGATCTCGTCGCAGTGGAGGGAGGTGAACGCAGCGGCGGAAATGGCTTCCTTGACCCAGGCGATCACCCGATGTCGCTGCTTCACGTCCTTCAACGTCTCGTGGATCTTGTCGCCCTCCAGCACGAGTCCGCCGGGGGAGTTGATCTGAAGGACGATGATCTGGCCGGGACCGTACTTGTCGGCCTCGGCGATGATCGACTTGATCTCGTCGTGCCGGGCCTCGATGCCGACCGGGCCCTCCCAGGGCATGAAGAACACGCCCGGCTTGGAGGAATCGAGGGTCCCGTCCTCACGCTCGGTGGTGACCGCGGGTCTCGAGTCGACCTTGCGCTTCGGGTCCTTCGGGTCGGGCTTCTTCGTGGTTCGCACGGGCTTGGTGGCGACGGCGTTCCCGCCCGCCTCACCGGAGGTCTTCATGGTCTCGATGTCCGGCGCGAAGATCCCCTTGGTCGCCTCCTTGCCCGCGATCTCGCCGCGGACGAACACGATCTGGAATCCCGGCCGGCCGTCGATCTTCATGATGACGCCGGACATGGACTGGGAGATGCCCCGCTCGGAGAAGACCACGTCAACGCGGTCGCCATCGTCGCCACGCCAGCTCGACCCGTTGTCGAACATCAGTTCGTACTGCTGCGCGGACACGACGCCGTTGATGGCGAGGGCCGCGAACAGGAACATCAGGATGGGAGCGAATCGAGTCTGCATGAGAAATCCCTGACTGGAGTTGCTTGTTTGAAACGGAACCATCGGACGGATCAGAGTCCGCGACCACCACCGCCACGGCCTCGGTTGCTGCCGCCACGACCACGACCCTGGTTGCCGCGACGCATGTCGCCGATCTGATCCTTGATCCCCTCGATCTGGAGCTCGAGCTGCAGGATGCTCATTCCGTAGTCCTGCTGCCATCGAGCCTCGACGGCCGGATACTGACGGCAGGCGCGGAGAATCCGCTCCATGTCGGTCTTGGCGCTGCCGAGGTACTTGATCGCGTCGTCTCCCGACGCCCAGCCCATCTTCTGCTGGGCGTCGGCCCACCAGGTCTTGCACCGGTCGAAGGTCCGACGCCAGTCGGAGACGTACTTCTCGACCATCTCCTTGCCGGATTCGACTTCTTCGTACTCGCGGAATCCCATCAGGAACATCAGGTCGTCGAGATTCTCGACGGTCCCCTGCGAGAGCCCCATGTCCTCGGCGAGGCTGGCGTTGAAGTTCGCGACGTTGTCGCCACTCGAGTCCACGACCCACTGGCCGGCGGTGTCGTTGGCCCAACTGACCTTGCGACCCTTGAAGCTCGCGCTGAGGTTGTACTCGGGACGCATCATGGCCCAACCGATCTCGAGCGGATGACCACCGATCTGGAGAAAGCCGTTGCCCATGCCGACCCACGCGTTCAGCATCTTCGACGCCACGTCGGGATCGCTCCAACCCGCGGCCATCGAGGAGATGCGGGCGAGCCCCCAGAGGCGACCGCCTTCGGACATGTACATCTCCGGCCAGGAGAGCGCGAGCAGGCTGCCGAGCCCCACCGAATCCTCGACCCACATCACCTGACGGGCGTCGAGCTTCTCGTGGAGGCTGCGAACGAGATCCCGGTACTCACCGATCTTGGCGAGCCCGAATTCCCGGCGGTCGTCGTTGCCGGCGAGATAGAAGTTGTTGTCGATGTCCGCCGACTTCAGCTGGTAGACGATGACGTCGGGCTTGACTTCCATGACATCCTTGATGACCTCGTCGTAGATCGAAGGATGAATGTCGGTGCCCATCTGGCCGCTCATCGGCACCACGTAGACCACGGGGACCTTGGACTCGGTGGTTTCGGCACCGCTGGCGGGCGTCTCGGCCCCCCGGGCGGCGAGCGAAGACACGGTCGCGGCAGCAAGAAGCCCGGACAGGGCGACGAATCGGCGTGGGATCGACATTCTGGACTCCAGAGAGCGGGACGGACGGAACGACATCGGTTTCGCTTGATCGAAGTGAATACCAAAGAATGCAGGATATCAAGTAGACGGCTCGAATCCGTGGACGGTTCCCCGTGGCGTGACGTTTTTTTTCGTGCTTCGGAGACGCTCAGCCATCGNCTGCCGCATCGGTCCGGGCGTCACCCAGCTCGCGGGCGAGGGAAATCGCCGCTTCCCGGTCGTGCACCCGCCCCTCGAGTTGCGCGTCATACACCTCGGTGAGGATCCGACCGAAGGCCGGACCCGCCACCAAGCCGATCGACTTCAGATCCTCACCGGTCACCAGCGGAACCGGCGCCAGGCCGGTCGATCGGAGTTCGTCCGCGTCCCGGTGGACACCCGCGACCAGATCCGGCGCCTCGGTCGCCAGCAGATCGCATGCACGCGCGAACAGCGCCGAGGCCGCGAGCCGCTTGCGGGCGGCGACGCCAAGCGTCTTCCAGGACTCCAGAAGTCGAAGACGAGTCTCCAGCAGGCCGCGCAGCGTCGTCGCCTCGTCGTTGGACAGCACCAGCGCGGANGTCAGCCGATCCGCCGCATCGCCCGCAGTGCCCCGATCGAGCTCCCACGCGGCGAGGGCATCGACCCACGACGTCGAATCGGACATCCTCGAGAGCCTCGGATGCCCCGACGCCTCGGTCGATCGCGCGACCCCGAGAACCTTTCGATCGAGCGTCGTCGACTCCACCATCAACGCCGCTCGAACCCGTCCCCGGTCCGCGAGCATCCGACGAAGTTCCTGCCCGACCCGTTCCCGGCTCACGCCACCGAGTCGATCGGCCCGCGCGGAAATCGAGGCCTCGGTGGCCGGATCCATCGCGAGATCGAAGCGGGCGGCGAAGCGAACGCCGCGAAGCATCCGCAGCCGGTCCTCCTCGAATCGATCCTCCGGATCACCGATCGCCCGCAGAAGTCGGGCCTCGATGTCCGCCCGGCCGCCGACCAGATCGACGATCCGTCCGTCGGACGGGACTTCGAACAGACCGTTGATCGTGAAGTCCCGACGCCGGGCGTCCTCTTCCGCGTTGCCGTAACGCACCCGCCCGGGCCGCCTTCCATCCTCGTAGGCGAAGTCGGATCGGAAGGTCGCGACCTCGATGCTGCACCCGTCGTTCGGCACCAACATCACGCCGAAGCTCGCCCCCACCCCTCGCGCGTTCGGAAAGATCGCACGCACCACGTCGGGGGTCGCCGCCGTCGCGATGTCGATGTCGGTCGGCGTGAAGCCGAACAGCCGGTCGCGCACGCATCCGCCGGCGAAATAGGTCTCGTGGCCCGCCTCGATCAGGCTTCGGGCGATTCGGAGCGCCGCGGCCCGAACCACCTTGAAATCAGCCCCTGCCACGTTCATTCGGATGAATCCGACAAGGCCTCGTCACCGGGCCCGGGGGCTGGAATCCCCGGACCGAAACGGGCCCGGATCCGCGCCCGACAGCGAAGTCGGAGCTCGTCCACCTCGCGTTCGAGGCGCTGGAGCGCCTCCGGAACGCCTTCCGCGAGCAGATCCTTCGCGGCGATGGGCGTTCCCGCCTCACACTCGATCGGGCGTCGCCATCTCGGCCGTGATCGATCGCGGGGCCAGGCGTCGAAGGCCCCGTCGATGCCGATGGGGACGATCGTCGCATCGGCCCGCTTGAGGAGGAGGGCGATCCCCGACTTGAAGGTCTTCACGGTGCCGTCCGGACTCCGCGTCCCCTCGGGATAGATGAGCACGCATCGCCCCGCCTTGAGCTCCGCGATCGCGGCCCGCATGACCGCCTTGTCGCCCCCACCACCCGACACCGGAAGCGCCCCGAGGGAATGGATCAACCAGCCGAACGGCCCGCGAAAGAGCGTCTCGCGGGCGAACGGGCGAAAGGGCCGGTCCTTGACCAACGCCCCGTTGATCGCGGGGTCCATGAACGACTGATGGTTCGAGAGGTAAAGCAGCGGCCCGGTCGTCGGGATGCATTCCAGGCCGGTGACCCGGAGCCCGAATCCGATCTTGACGAACCACGCGGACAAGGACTGGCAGACGTCCCACCAGAGGGTCGCGATGGCCGGTCGGCCCGGAGCGCGCCGCGCGAACTGAAACCGCTTCATGGCTGCTCGCCTCGGGCGGGNATCGACCGGACCATCCGATCCACGACCTCGTCGAGGCCGAGCTCATCGGTGTCGATCTCGATGGCGCCGTCCGGCCGGGTCAGCGGCGCGTCGGAACGCCCCGCATCCAGTCGATCGCGGGCCTCGATCCCGGCCCGGATCTCCGCGGGGTCCGGCGACTGTCCCTTCCGACGAAGCTGTTCCACGCGACGTTTCGCCCGGATCGCACTCGATGCGGTGAGATAGAACCTCGCCTCGGCGTCGGGGAAGACCACCGATCCCTGATCACGCCCCTCGGTCACGAGGTGCGGGTGCGAGGCCGCGATCGCCCGCTGGACCGCGACGAGTCGTTGCCGGACCTCCGGTTGGGCCGCGACGATCGAGACGATCGCCTCGACTTCCCGACTTCGAAGTTGCTCTCCGGGATCGCACCCGTCGAGCTGCAGCGTGGGCGGATCCGCGGTGAAGTCGACTTCCATCACGTGGGCCTCGATCGCGGCGGCGATCGCCACCCCGTCCGAGGGATCCGTATCGAGCCGAATCGCGAGCAGCGCCGCGGCCCGGTACATCGCACCGGTGTCGAGCACCATCAGACCGAGCCGCTCCGCGACGCGTTGCGCGACGGTCGACTTGCCGGTACCCGCGGGCCCGTCGATGGTCACGATCAGCGGCGACACCGCGGTTTCGTCACGGGGCGATCTGGTCCGGGCGGGATCATCCGACGGTGCGGGCATCGTTCTCATTCCCCCTCCGCGTGACTTTCCAACCCTTCCTCGAGCAGTTCGCGGGCCGCGATGATGGCGGCCGCCGCGTGCTTGCCCCCGGCATGATCCAGTGAGATCGCATGCTGATAGCCGACCGCGAGCACCGAGCGAAGCCCTTCGACCACGTCGAACGGGGTCTTGTCCTTCGACGCGGCGGCGGGCTTCCGCCCTCGGGCGGAGGCACCGACCGTGGCCATGATCGTGCCGGCATAGGGTGCCAGTCGACGGAGATTGCCGGCGAAGTCGCCGGAATCGTGGGCGGTCCGGAAGTCCGGCAGCGAGCCGATCCGGAATCCACCGACCTTCTTGATCAGTTCGGTCAGACGATCCGGGTCCTCGGTGAGTCCAGGATGATTGCCGAGGAGCAGGTTCACGTCGTGACGATCGATCTTCCGCATGACCTCGCGAAGTGCGACGGCCGCGAGATCGAAACGAACGTCGTCGTTCGCGCCCGAGCACGCGATGCCGAGATTCGCACAGCCCAGCATGCTCGCCGCCCGGGCGAGGCGGCCGATTCGATCGACCGCCGCCGCACGCGTCGCGGCATCGGAGGTACCGAGATCGAATCCCTCTTCTTCATACAGGAGGAGGGTCGGACACCGGGCGCGATCCGCCTCGTCCCGGATCCGCTCCAACGCCGTCGCATCGAGCCCCGCGAGCATCGAAGCAGGGATCGAAAGCCCGCGAACGCCGAGCTCGCTCACGGCGAAATGCGGCATGTCGACCAATTCGAGCGGATCATCCGGCGATTCGATCCGGCCTCGAAAAGCCGCCACCGAGGCCGTCACCAGGAGTTGAATCTGCGCCAAGAACCGGTCCTCCAGACACGTCGTCGACCGTGCGAACAGACCGGAGTGTAACGAAGCGGCCGGAAGGAACCGTTCCGGAGGGATTCGCATCGATCGTGGACCGGGCACGACCCCATGCCGCCACGATCGAGGCGACGGCCGTTCATCACCGGAGGTCAAGGCGAGGCGGCGAGGCCGGGAAGCAGTCGTGTGAAAGAAAGCACCGGTCGTGAGACCGATGCTTTCCAGAGGGGAGAAAGATCAGAAGAAGTGGTCGCGGCTTCCGCAACTTCGGCAAGATAGCGTTCAAATCGATCGCGGAAACCCCCTGCAGACCAGTTGGACCGGGATTGGGGTATTCTCCCACCCCCCGCCACGTTCGCACCGCAAGCCGTTGCGACGAGGATCGCGAGGTATGATCGCGGTCTGTTCGTCGAGAGGGAGGTACCTCTGACGCCCCCGAGTCCCGTTCCCGGATCCCCGCCATGTCGAGCCCCGCCGATCGCCGATACTCCGAGTCCCACGAGTGGTTTCTCGTCGACGGCGACCACGTGACCATCGGAATCACGACCCATGCGACCGAGGCCCTGACCGACATCACCTACGTCGAGATGAAGTCCGCGGGAACCGAACTGGCGGCCGGCGACTCGGTCGGTGAGGTGGAATCGGTCAAGACCACCAGTGACATCTACACCGCGGTCGCGGGCGAGGTCGCGGACGCCAACAACGCCGTGGTCGACGATCCCTCGATCGTGAACAACGACCCCTACGGCGAGGGCTGGCTCGTTCGACTCCGGGTCGCCGACGCGGGCCCGCTCGAGGCCCTGATGGATGCGGCGGCGTACGACGCCATGAACGCCTGACCCCCCTTGCAGACCGATCGCCGCCGGGCCTCCCCGCGAACCGTGGGGACCGTCGCATCCGATGGACGCCCCGAACGAACTCCCTCGTTCAAGAGGACCGTCGTCACCATGACCGCACCAGAAGCGTTTCGGGGTATCGAGATCCGGGATCTCCACAAGTCCTACTCGCTCGTCGAACGCCGGGTCGAGGCGGTTCGCGGAATCGATCTCGATCTCCATGAGCCCGGCCTCTGCGCGGTGATGGGTCCCAGCGGCAGCGGCAAGTCGACGCTGCTCCACCTGATCGGCGGCCTCGATCGTCCCGACTCGGGAACCATCCGGGTCGGCGACGCCCGAATCGACGACATGAGCGAGACGGGGCTGACCGCATTCCGTCGCCGCGGAATCGGGATCGTGTTCCAGCAGTTCAACCTGCTCGCCTCCATGTCGGCGATCGAGAACGTGATGCTCCCCGGCGTGCTGGACGGCGGTCGTGAACGCGATCTTCGAAGTCGAGCGGGATCCCTGCTCGACGAACTCGGCCTCGGCGATCGGGTGGAGCATCGACCCGACGCA
>NZFT01000059.1 GCA_002690755.1 Phycisphaerae bacterium | reverse complement strand
CCGCCACGACCACCGCCGCGGCCGCCTTCGCCGCCACGACCACCGCCGCGGCCGCCTTCGCCGCCGCGGCCACCACCGCGGCCGCCTTCGCCGCCGCGGCCACCTCGGAACTCCTCGATCATCGATCGGCGTTCCTCGTCGCTCAGCTCGCCATCGCCGTCCTTGTCGAACCGCTTCATAAATTCGGCACGCTGCTCATCACTCATGCCGCCGCCCCAGCCACCAGCACCGCGACCACCACGACCACGCCCCTGCGTGGGAAGGGCTTCCTGCTGCTCGGGCGTGAGCAATGCTCGGAGCTGCTCGACGTAGCGTTCGTCGATTCGCTCGCGGTCTTCCAGGCCGTCCCGGTACGGATCGTCCTCGTCACGATCCCGACGGCCGCCACCCCCCCACGGCATGCCGCCGGAGAAGTCGCCGGACATCATCGAGACCATCCGCGTGCCCTGAGTGACCTGGTCGTCGCCCTCGGACTTGCGCAGGGCGGAGACCAGCGAAGTGTTCTTCGGGAGCAGTTCGCCCAGGAAGGCTGCTTCGAGGGTCAGGACCGCCTCGAAGACGTCGGCATCGAGGCCTTCGATCTCGCGGGCGGCCTCAAAGGATCGCTGGCCGAAGGTCGGTCGGTAGATCCGGTCGTAGGCCTCCTCGAGGAAGGCCATGTTGAGCATGTACTTCTCGTTCTCGTCGGCGATGACGTCGGCGAACTGCTGACGGAAGTTGTCGTTGACGTTCCGGACCGCCTCGCGGTACTGGACCTGCTGCTTGAGAACCTTGGTCGCCGCATCGACGTCGCCGTCGCGCATCGCCTTGTAGAGCCGGGGGGCGCTCGACAGGAGATAGGCGTCGCGATTCACGAGGGCCTGATGGAGCTGGATCTCGTACTCATCGAGCATGGCGTCGATGGAATCGAACGCGGCATCGGAGAGCCCGGCATCATCGAGCACCGCGAAGAGGTTGACGCCTTCGCCGGAGAGTCGCGCCCTGGGCAGGGACTTCTCACGCACCAGGAACCGTTCGAACGAGGGCCAGAGGACCAACTGGTCGTCGGAGAGCTGGATTTCCACGTTGCCGACGAATTCGGCCTTCAGTCGCTGCCGATCGGCGACCCACTCCTCGAGAATGTCGAGCATCTCGCCCATGACGCCGCGGGCTTCGTCCATCGCACCGGATTCGACGGACTCCTCCATCATTTCACGACCGGCGTCCTGCATCCGCTCACGCCAGAGGTCCCGTCGCTCCTCCTCGGACATCTCCTGGCCGTTGGCTTCCTGGATCTCCTCGATCTCATCGCGGACGCTCTGGGCTCTTTCCTGCATGCGTTGCCGCATGTCGCCCATGCCCCCACCACCCATGAACGACTGCATCATCGCCCGGCCAAGGTCCTGGAGGTCCGCCTGGACCATCTCGCTGCCCTCGCCGAAGGTGTCGGCGTAGTCCTCGATCAGGCTCTCGATGATCGCCCGCTGGCCATCATCGAGGCCGAGCTGCTCGGCGAACAGCGGGACGTCCCGTCGCGCGAAGTCAGGGTCGAGCAGCTCGCGGATTTCCCGCATCCCGCCCATGCCCATCCCACCGCGACCGCCTCGACCCCCCCGCTGAGCAGCGGCGGTATTCGAGAAATCGGTGGATCCGGTGATCGTGTCGAGGCCAATATCACCACAAATCACGGCGGCACCGCCGATCAGGGCGGCGACGAACGGGCGAATTCGATTCCTGCTCATGGGCGTAAACCTTTATCTAATCAATTCTTATGGCTTAAATCGAGGCGAACAGGGCCGCCCGCCAACCAGTTGAAACGTCGGTCTCACTGATTTGTTGCCTGAAGCGGCCCAACGGGGTCAGATCGCAGCGATGGGCCCGCGACGCCTGAAACGATTTCGACGGGGTTCCCGACGGGATTGGCATTTGCGGACCCAACCATCAAGAGGGTACGAAAAAGTGGCCGACTCTTGCGAGTCGGCCACTTGAATGGGTCTGAAATGTCGAATTCGGCAATCGGCCGGGGCGTCGGGACCGGATCAGGCGGATCTGCGGCGACGACCACCGACGATGCCGGCGACGCCCAGCAGGGCGAGGGCACCGGGTGCGGGCACGGTCGAGATCTTAATGTTGTCCAGGCCCGCCGCATACTGAACGCCATCGAAGTAGCTGATCGCGATCGAAATCTGGTCGGGATTGTCGATACCAAGCTGCGACTCGAAGGAAGCGCCCCAGTGAATGAGCGTGGAGTTTCCATCGAAATTCCAGAGGAAGTCTCGGAAGAGCTCGCCTTCGAGGTAGATCTGGACCGACGCCTGGCGTTCATACTCCTTGAAACCGGAGACATCGAATTCGAGACGGTCGAAGAGCCATCCCTCCGCCGCGGTGAACGTGACGACACCCGTCGCCGGTGCGTCGCTCTCGTAATCCCAGGCCCGTACGACACCGTCGGTGGCGTGGCCACCACCGCGCCAGACCAGCGACTCCGATTCGATCAGAAACGACTCCGTGAGTCCGTTTCCACTGGTGCTCCACGCGAAGTCCGGGGTCCCCGGGGTACCGGTCGGAATGTCGAGAAGCATCATTTCCGCCGATGCGGATGCGGCGACAACAACTGCCGTGGCGATAACGCCACCTGATTTCCAAATATTCATTTTCCAATTCCCTTTTCCCGGTCATCTGGGTCGCCTGGTCCCGGCTACCCAGATTCCCAATTTCCCTTTTTCCTCTTCCCAAGCCCACTCCGGCTCCAAACACGCAGCAGGCTGAAAGAATTCTGACACGGAAAAGGGACCGGGCAAGTCAATTCAGGAAGTTGGCGTCACTGACCAGGGACTGGGAGGGGAGGCCCGATAAATCGGATCAGGGGCGGTTCGCCCGCCTGGCGGAAGCCATCTCTCGAAGCGATCGAGCGGCCCAGGCGACCATCGTCTGGCCGGGCCCCACATCACTCGAGACGACGGCCCCCCCACCGATGACGGCACCGGCACCGATCCGGACCTTGTGGTGAACGACCGAGGACACCCCGATCCACGCACCACGGCCGATCCGAACACCTCCGGCGAGCATGGTGCCGCCCGTCACGATGCAGTAGTCGTCGATTCCGCCGTTGTGCCCGACATTCACCAAAGGCCCGATGACGCATTCCCGACCGATCCGAGCATCGTCGAGGGTCCCTCGACCGATCGTGCAATTCGGGCCGATTCGCGTGCCGTCCCCGATTCGAAGTCCGCCCACGTGCCGCATCGGCACCGGGACACCGTCCTCGCCGATCGGGACCGTGAGCCCGTCGTTTCCGAGCACCGTGTGTTCACCGATCTCGCAGTTCGCACCCACGTGGACGCCCGCTCGAACGACCGCATGAGATCGAACCACCGTTCCCGAACCGATGACCGCGCCCGCCTCGATCACCGCGAAGGCGTCGATGCGGGCGGAGCGGTGCACGTTCGCATCGGCGTCGACCTCCGCCTTGGGCGAGACTCCGGAGGTCGCGGGCGGCGCGAGGATCGCGAGCGCTCGGGCGAAGGCGAGACGCGGATCGTCCGCGAGGATGAGCGTGGTGCCGCCGGAGGAATCCAGGCTCGCCCAATCCGGCCTGACGATCGCGACGCAGGCCGCGGCGGGCGGCGATGCATCGACCGCACCAAGGAACACGAGCGAGCCCTCACCTGCCGCCGACGGGACGTCGACGGATCGAACGAGCCGATCGGGCCCCTGGTGCTCGAGTTCGAGGAGCCGTGCGAGCTCCTGCGAACCGCACGGCTTGATGGCGAGATCGCTTGCCGGCATGGGCTGCTCAGACTTTCGAATCGCCGCGGCTCGCGACGTAGTCGAGAATCGCTTCCGGCGTCTTCAGGCGCTCGACGTCCTCATCCGGAATCTCGACGCCCGTGCGGTCCTGGATGTCGAGCAGGATGGTCATCATGTCGAGGCTGTCGGCGCCCAGCGCCAGGAGATCCGACGTCGCGTCCAAGGCGTCGAGATCCACCTTGGTCCCTGCGGAACGCACTACGTCGAGGATCATGTCGATCGATACATTTGACTGCTTGTCCATCCGAGGGACTGTACCATCTCGGCATGCCTCGGTTCATCAGCGTCGGTGGTGCCTCATCGTCGGGAACGACCCTGGTCGCGGACCTGCTCGACTCGATCCCGGGCATGGCCTGCCCCCCGGAACTCTACGTCTACAGCGATCCGGAAGCCTATGACTGGAGCGCTCGATTCGTCGCCGCGGCATTGGCTCATCGACCGAGATCGAATCCATCGCCGCACGGTGCCACGCACCCGTGGTTCAATCGCAAACACCTCGGCCACTGCGGCATGGACGCCGGGGCACTCGACGACCTGATTCGTTCTAGCGACTCGCTCGATCGATTCATGACGCGATTCCACGAGCGATACGAGACCTTTCGAGGACGTCCGATCGACGTCCTCGCGGAAAAGACGCCCATCAACGTGAACACCGCCGAAGCGTGGTGCGGTCGCTTTCCGAACGGCCTCTTCGTACACGTCGTTCGCCATCCCTGGTCGGTCATCGCGTCGCTCGAGCGACGCGGCTTCTCCAGACTGCAGGCGGCGAACATCTGGATCACCCAGGTCCAGGCGGGGCTCCGTGTCCGGGATCACCCGAACGCCGTCCTCCTCAAGTACGAGGATGTGCTTCAGGCACCTTTCGAATGCATGGCACGGATCGCCCGACGGATCCAGCTGCATTGCACGGACGACGAGGTGAGAAGCGGATTCGAGAAGAACGAATATCGCGCTGGACTGCCGAGGGTCAAGGCCTGGTCGAACGCCGCATTCAAGGGCGTCGTGGTGCCGGCGGTCGCCCCACAGCGTCCCGCAGCTGATCTGGAGCATCTCCTCCACGCGCTCGCCGCGATGAACCACGCCCAGGACCCGCCGACCGGCGGCGGGTTCATCGAGACTGCCATCGCCGCGGGCTACGAGATCGACGAACCGGCGACCGAACCGCCCGCCGACCTGGAGGCGGTCTACGCTCGGCACTACGGCGAGCTGCTCTCCAGGCCGCGACGAGGCTACCTGTCGAAGCCCGTCGACACGATCCTGCGGTGTGGACCCGGCTCGGTCGGATCGGCACGGATCCGCACGCCCTCGGAACGGGATCCCGGCGATCTCCGCGTCCTCCACGGCGTCCTCGGCCAGGCCGGCCAGCCACAGACGCTCGCGACCGCGCTTCGCCGGCGCGGCGTCGTGGCCGCTTCCTGTTCACTCGCGGACCACGGCTTCGACTACCCCTGCGATTTCCGCGTCGACCTCGAACGAAGCAAACCGGGCATGATGGTTCCCGTGTTGCGGAGGATCGCTCGCGACTACGACGTCGTTCATCTGCACGGAAGCAGCTTTGCGAGCCCGGGCGGCGACTTCCCGCTCGCACTCGACATCCTCCTGCTCCGACTGCTGGGCACCCGGGTCATCTGGCACGCCAGAGGGACCGATTCGCGGCTCGAAACCGAATTCCGACGCGTCCATCCACGGCAGGAGCTCTACGACCCGGAGACCTTCCGGGGCTTTCAAAAGCCGGACGACTTCCGACGCCGACGGGTCCTTCTTCGTGAATCGGTCTGCGACGCGATCCTGGCGGTCGACGAGGAGATGCGTACGTATCTCCCGGACGCCGAGATCGTGCCGAGGGCCATCGACCTCGAGGCCTGGGAGCCGGTCGGCCCCGTCGGCGACACGCCGGGACGGGTCGTGATCGTGCACGCGCCGAGTCGCGCGGTCTACAAGGGGACGGAAGCCCTCAACGCTGCAATCGAGCGACTCCGGTCGGAGGGTCTGCCCATCGAATACCGACTGGTACGGGACACGGAACATGCGGAAGCGAAGCGAATCTACGCGACCGCCGACATCGTCGTCGATCAATTGATGATCGGCTGGTACGGCGTCCTGGCGGTCGAGGCGATGGCGTTGGGCAAACCGGTGATCTCCCACATCCGACCCGATCTCGAACGCTTCGCCACCGACATCCCGATCGTGAACGCGAACATCGACGACGTGACCGACCGTCTCCGCGAACTCGTCCTGGACGAAGGGCGTCGGCACCGCCTCGGTCACGAAGGACGCCGCTTCGTGGAGGAACGGCACTGCGCTGACAAGATCGCCGAACGACTGGTCGAGATCTACCAACGACCTCGCCGTCCGGTCGAGCAACTCGACTGGCCCGAGCTCTCGTCGCTGGTCACCGCCCTGGCGAAGGAGACCGTCGATCCGATCCGTGAACGAAACCGGGAGCTCAAGCAGGAACTCGGACGGCTGCGGAAACAGCTCAAGGCCGCGAACGAGCGGGGGGCCCGGCCGAAAGCGCCGGAGAAACGGGGCCTCCTCGAATCGATACGAGGCTTCGCGAGGTGGGTCCGGGATGGATGATCCATGGGCGGCCGGGAATCAGGCGCGCTCGAGCAGTCCGACGCCCCACGAGAAGCCGACCCCGAATCCCGCCATCAGGACCCGTCGCGGCAGGTCCGCGGAAGGCGATGCGAGAAAGGGCTCGAGAAGCAGGGGAATCGAACTCGAAACGGCGTTGCCCGTCCTTCCCACGTCGACCGGGGTGATGGCACGGTCCAGCCCGATCCGGTCGGCGAGCGTCTCGACGATGTAGCGGCTTCCCTGATGGAGCAGCGCGAGATCGATGTCGCCGATGACGAGGCCCTGCGATTCCAGCAGGGCCTTCGCTTCACGCGGCACCCGAGTGGCCGCGAAGTTGAAGACCTGTCGCCCGGCCATGTGAAGAACACCGTCCCGATTGCAGAGGTGTGGTGCACCGCGCCCGTCCGTACCGAGTCGCACGGCACCGATGCGGTACTTCGGATCGGGGCCGATCAGCGTGGCGGCCGACGCGTCCCCGAAGAGAAGCACCGTGTCGCGATCGTCGGGATCGACGATCTTCGAGTAGGGATCCGCGGTGACCAGCAGCCCGGTCCCCCCGGTCTTCGCCAGCAGGCCCTCGACGATCTGCAGGCCGTACACGAATCCGGAGCACCCCAGGGAGACGTCGAATGCGGCCACGTCCGGGCCGAGACCGAGTTTCGATGCGACGATCGCCGCGGTGTGCGGCAGACCGCGTCCGTCGGGATTCTGAGTGACGACGACGAGCACTCGGATCTCCGAAGGGTCGTAGCGGCCATCCCCCTCCAACGCGCGAACGGCCGACACCGCGAGATCACTCGTCTCGACGCCGGTCGCGATGCGTGGAAGACGCGCGGTTCCGAGCTTGTCCTCGACGAACTCCGTGGGGACGGAGAGGCCTTCGGCCACCGCGGATGCCGACAACTCGCCGGCGGGCACGTGACTCGCGATGGAGATGACTCCGTTCACAACGTGCGTGCCGCGAAGGTCATCGATCCGACGGCGTCCCCGTCGATCACCAGATCCGACATCGTCAAGCGACTCCCGAGCCGACGGCGGATCACGACCTCCGCCTTCGTCGCCACGTCCGGAAGGGCGCGGTCGAGTGCGACGCCGACCCAGATCCACTTCGCATCGGACACGGGGAGTTCCCGGTTGTGCAGGGTCTTCGCGAGCGAGGTCACCACCTCCATGACCGTGTGAGGCATCACGCCTTCGAAGGTGCCCCGATCGGTCGAATATCGACCTCCTTCCACGATCATCGACTCGTCGTACGGCTCCCTGGCCAACTGGACGTCCCCGACCGCGTCGACGAGCGAGAACCGGTGGCGTTCGTCGGCCTCCCGAACGTCGAAGACGCCTTTCGCCGCGTCGACATCGCCTTCCGCGACCTCCACGGGTCCGGTGGCCATCTCTCGAATCACCGCGCGCTCGACCCAGGCGGAACGACCGAGTCGCTCCCGCGCCGCCACCTGCATCGCATTGAACAGGTCTGGTCCCTGAATGTAGGAACGCTCCCCCTTGAAGCGAAGCGGCGGAAGAAGCAGATCGGTGCTCACAGCATGTACCTCACCACTTCGAACGCCTCCGCATATCCACCCTCGAGCTGGCAACCCCTCGTGATCGCGAGGGAGCGCATCATGTCCTGCGTGAAGTACGGCCGCTTCTTCTGCGATTCGTAGCACTCCAGGGCCCGCATCTTGATGTCGAGGATCTCCTCGTCCAGACGTTCGAACGCGTTGGTGGCGAAGGCGATGTTGTTCCAGGGTTCCTCGTAGCAGAGGATCGTCTGGCACTTGAACGCCCGCAACGCCTCTCTCGCCACCGTGGCGTGATCCTGATGGATGTCGTGGAGCGACGGACACAGCACGACATCGGGCCTCAGCGTCTGCCGCAGTCGAATGAGGTCGTCGAGAATCGCCTGACGATTCTCCGGGAAGGTCCTGACGTCGTAGTCGAGAAGCGTCAGATCATCATCGGGATCGAGCCCGAGAACTCGACACGCGGCCTTGACCTCGGTGACGAGGACGTCCTCCGGAAGGCCGTCGGGAACGCTCCTCCTGCAACTCGAGAACACCGCGTAGTGCACCTCGTGGCCCATCGCCTTCCGCTTCGCCATCAATCCACCACAGCCCAGTTCACCGTCGTCGGTATGCGGGCCCAGCACGAGAATCTTGGCGTCGTCGTTCATTCGCATCGGACGGATGATAGCGAAGGTTGAAACCCGGCCTAGAGCGGGCCATCCTCGAGATCCTCATCCGGCTCGTCGGGCGTCCTTGGCTCGCTGTTCAGGAGCGGCGACGGCGTGCGGTCGACATCCCACTCCACGACGGATCCGTCCCGGGTGATCACCAGGTGGACGTCGGCGGTCGCTTCGCTCGAGCGGTCGCAGGCCATCACATCGATCCAGTCGTCGGCCGGGTTGAATCGCGTCCGCACCACGCCTTCCGACTCGATCCCGAACCCACCTTCCGGCATCCCGTCGCACCACGCGGCGACCGCGGCGACTCTCGCCAGCCAGTCCGGAGGAAGGAGACCGTGGACCGCGATGGAGGTGAGCCCGGGCCGTGGAGACTCGGAGACGAGCGACGGGTGGAGGGCCCTCCGCAACGCTTCGGCCTTGGGCTGGATTCGAGCCGCGGCGCCGGATGCCCGCGCCACGCCCGCGACACCGGAGAAGGCCTCTCGCAGCAGTGCGATGAAGATCACCAGTTCAGCGGAATCGGTCGGAAGGTATCGGAGCCCCAACACGCTCGCACCGACCGCGAACGCGAGCAGCACACCCGTACCGAGCCGGAGCCACTGGACCCCTCGCATCCGATCGAGCCTCGCGGACTGGAACCGTTCGATCGCCTCGGTCTCCAGCGGATCCGTCGGCGATGCGGTGATGGCGGCGGCGGCGATCGCCTTGGACTCTCGCGACATCTCCGAGGCCGAGTCGAGGAACACGTTCGCGGCACCGCTCACCCTTCGGACCTGGATCCAGACCAGCGGGATGGTGAGCAGCACCATCGCCGCGAGGGCGAGCAGGAGAATCGGGGCGCGGAGGGAGATCAGGATCGACAGGGAGAACGCGATGCAGAGCGGCAGCAGCCCGTTCAGAAGGAGTTGGGTGAGCCAGCCGGCATGGGCCGCGTTCGTGTTGGCGGTGGATGCGACCCCCTGCGCCGAGTCGGGCCGGATGATCCCCGTCAACCGGAACGGACGCCGGTCCCGAACACGTTCGAGAATGTCGTCGCGCAGACCGTTCTGAATGCGCCATCGAAGCTTGAAACTCAACGTCGTGCCGATGAACTCGAAACCGGAGGCGAGGACGAGGCTCGCGATTCCGATCGTCACGAGCAACTCCGTGGACATGCCATCGACCGGCTCGACGACGTCGCCCGGGCCGGAGGACGCGAAGACCGCGATCAGGCTCGCGAAGCCGATCCCGGTGGCGATCGCGACACCTCCCTGAGCGAGCACCATGGCGAAGATGCGCCAGCGCCCGAATCGAAGCGCGAGGCCGAGGGCCCACCAGGCCAGCCCCAATCCACTCGGCGCCGCGAGCGTCACGACGCCGCCTCCATCACCTGGAGACAGCGTTCCCGGTATCGCTCCCCGACGATCCGCCAGTCGAAGCGACGCCCCGCCTGAAGTGCGGAACTGCGAAGCCGTTCACGGAGCACGGGGTCATCGACGACGCGACCCACCTGGCTCGCAAGGGAATCGGAATCGTCGAGGTCGAACACCACCGCCGCACCGGTCTCCTCCGCGAAGCGTCGTTTGCCGGGCTGGTCGCTCAACACCTGGGGAAGCCCCGCGGCGAGCGCGTGGAAGCTCTTGTTGCCCAGTCCGAGTTGGTAACTCGCCATCCCCGAGTTGGTCGGGACGATCCCGACCGTGGCGTCGAGGAGCCAGTAGCCGACTTCGGACGATGGAACCGGTGGCAGGATGTGCACGTTCTCGATCTCGAGCTCCTGAAGATCCTCCGCGAGCGACGTGGCGTAGCCACCCTCGCTACCGGGCCCCATCACGACCCAGTGGACGTCCTTTCGCAGCGTCGCCGCGTCGGGCAGGAGTTCGAGGCCCCTGCCTCGCGTGACCCGCCCCACGTAGATCGCGACCGGCGTGGTCGACGCGACGCCGATCGCGGTCTGGAGACGACCGTCCGCTTCAAGGCCCTCCTCGAACTCCTGGGCATTGGGAAGTTCCTCGAAATCCACGCCGTACCGGTCTCGAAGCGATTCGCATACGAGATTGGACACGGAGAATCGCGCCGATGCCGCATGCACGCCGTCTCGCTCGGGAAGGCTCCAGAGCCATCGCTCGGAGGCCTGCAGGTGGCTCGGGAGATTCCGTTCGAGAAAGAGCTCGTGAGAATCGAACACGAACGGGGTCCCCGTCACCCTGCTCACGACGAGCGCGGCAGGCAGCGTGTTCGTGTCATGAGCGACGATCAGATCGGGTGAGAGCGCCATCCCGAGCCGCGCGACGTGCAGGTCGTTCCCCAATGACCGAACCCCGGAGGGAATTCGGCGGATGAGTGGTTTCATGACTCGTCGGATGAATCGAGACCACCCGCGTCCCAGCCGGCGAAACGCCCGACGAGAGACCCGGTAAGCCCGAACGATGAACGACGCCAACGGGCCGGGCAGTCGGCTTTGCGAGTTCCTGAGCCGTGCACGAGCGTTCCGTACGACGACGGCCGACCGGCGACGAACCCAGCGAATGCCGCCGATCAGGACGCGGACCGGGAACACCAGGACGACCGCGACCGACACCTGCAGTACCCGGAGAAGCGAGCCGCCCGAGTCCTCCGTGGCCTTCGAGGGCTTCGAGTCCCGCCCCCGTCGGACCACCGACCGACGTCGGCGCCCGCCGCGAACCGCCTCGTCCGACGGACCGGCGAGACGAACTCCGAAGAGCCGCGCGACCAGCGAGGGTGCGAATCGATAGCAACGGAGGAAGCGAAGGAGGATCAGGCCGAGGAACCAGCTCCCGGCGGGGTCGATCCTGAGGATGCGATATCCATCCCGCCACTCCCGACGAGGCACATCCTTGATCCGGAGGGCGATCACGATCACGTCGCATCCCGCATCCACCAGCATCCGCGCCTGCTTCTCGACCCGGGTGTCGTGTCGAAACGCATTGAGCACGAACATCACGACCCGCGACTGCGAGGACGTCGGGCCCTTGACAGTGGATTGCGTCGACAAGGAGAGTCCTGCTTCAAGGGAGGGGATCGAACCGATGCACGGTACCGCTCTGCATGGATTGCCGGTCCGGGCGAGCCGTCGGTACGATACCAGCAGAGCGATCGTCCACCCTCGCGGCCCCCTCCTCCAGAAACGAACGAACACGACACCGATGGCGAACCAGCGGAATATCGAGGACTACTGGTGCGACGCCGAGAGCCCGAAGGTGCAGCTGTGGTTTCGGAACGAGGAATCGTGGTCGCCGGAAGACGAACGGTGGACCACCCGCCCGGACGTGACGTTCGTACGGGAATTCCTCGCCCCTCGATTCTCCGGCCGGCGCGTGCTCGATCTCGGTGCGGGATCAGGCCGATTCGTGCATCTCTGGCGGGCCGCGGAGGTCGAGCTCGTTTCCGCGGACTGGAGCCCCCCGCTCCTGAAGATGCTCGAGGAACGGTCGCGGGCCCACGGCGCCCGCTCGGAGGCGTTGGACATCACGAAGGGGCCCCTCGCGGAGGAATTCGATCTCGTGTTCGCCACCATGTTCCTGATACATCTTCACCCTTCGAAGATCCGGGCGGCGATCCGAAACATCGATCGAATGGCGTCCCGCCACCTCTGCTTCACGACCTGGAGCGAGCCCGGATGCTATGACGACGAGGGGACGGAGAAACTCCAGTCCTTCTCCCACGACTACCCCACGCTGTTCGCCGAAGTGGGATGGAAGCCGATTCTCAACGTCGGCGTCGCCTACGGGGAGAAATCGCTCGAGGAGAAGAACCGGTTGTGGTACCTCGAGAAGGGGTGAGATTCGTAAACGGACGGGATCGGACTTCAGCGGACGGCGACTGACGCGAGGAATCGCAATCGCGCGGGTTCGATGGCCCGCCCGGAGAGGCGTTGGGCCGCGAATCGCCATGCTTGCCGACCGACCGCGGAGTCGTCCGAGGCACGGCGGATGAACCGCTCGATCCGTTCGACGTCGGCGTCCGTGACCTCGTCGCGCGCCGGGACTCGCAGGAGGAAATCCACATCGGACGGCAGATCCGGATCATCGTGCGTCAGCACCACCGGGACGCCGAACGCAAGCGATGTCCTGACCTTCAGGGCTCGGGACGACGTGAGCCCCGAGCGGTGAGGTGCCAGGCTGCCCAGACTCGCCGTTGCGGATGCGAAGACGCCTTCCAGCTCATCCACGGGAACCGCCGGTGCGAACTCGAGATTCGAAGGCGACTTCAGATCCGTCGGCGCCGCACCACCCAGAACTCGGAATCGCACGCCGGGTAGTCGGGTGGCGATCCGCACCAACCGATCGATCCCGCGATTCGTCGCGATCGGGCGATCCGCCCGCTCTCCCACCAGCATCACGACCAGAGGCGGCGACTGGGGATCGCGAGCCGGCGGCGTGTCTGAAACGAAGACGGGGTTGCCGACCACCATCACCGAAGCGTCGCCGCCACGCCGTGATTCCACGATCTGCTCGGTCGCGGCGACATATCCCCTCGCATGCCGATGCAGTCGACCGGCGGTGATTCCCCAGAACGCGGCCGCGGACCGGGAGCGTCGACGGAGCTGAACCGCCGCGTCTCCGTTCAATTCGAGGACGACCGGGTGTCCTCGCATGATCCGCTCCGTCGCTGGCGTCCAGATCATCTCCCGCGCATAGACGACGTCCGGTCGGAAGTCTTCGAGACGTCCGGCCGCGTCGACCGCCGCCGCATTCAACGCACGAAGAAGACGAAACCGTCCCACGATGCCGGTGGGCGGCGACACGATCCGCGGTCGAATCGACTCCACGGTCATTCCCAGGTCGCGCCACACCTTCAGCATCGTCGCGTGCTTCTGAAGGACCCCGGGCGAGGGCTCGCCGGCTTCAAGGTGGAGAAACGCGATCCGCAGCGCGNNGCCGGGAGGGTCTCCCGGACTCCCACGATCCGCCAGGGCCGGCTCGGCTTGATCCTCAGTCGACTCGACCAACATCATCCCTTTCGGCAAGCAGCCGCGACCCGAATCCTTGGTAGGCAGAGGGTAACCGCATCTCGACGGCACCCGGGCCGACCGTCGAGCGGACCCCGGTCCCGGATGGGAACGGTTCCGACGCGGTCTTTCTCGACGACCCGCGCCGCGAACCGATCATGTCTCGCTTCCGACGATCTCGGCCGATGGCGGCGACGCGAACTTCGGTCCGAGCCCCTCGATCAGCGCGTGCTCCGCCATCGCGTCGCTGGCCCGTTCGAGCCACCGGCGTCGTGCGGATTCGCGGAGCGTGGGAGACCGATCGGCGACATCGCGGATCACGCGCGCGGCGTCGCGCGCATCCACGGATACGGGAACCAGTCCTCCAACCTCGTCGTCGACGAGCTCGGGCGTCCCTCCCACCGACGTGGCGACGACCGGGATTCCACAGGCGAGCGCCTCCATCACCGACACGGGCACGCCCTCGGACGATGACATGTTGACGAAGACGAGCGGGCGGCGGGACATCATCGTCCGGATGACCTCCGCCGCCGGCACCTGCCCGGGCGTCTCGATCTTCAGATTGGAGGGCACGGGCGAGAGCGCATCGAGATGGGCGGTGGGTGGATCGCCGAGGTGTACCCATCGCCATTCGTGTGCCGGCGCGTCGCGGGCGACCTGCAGGACGACGCTTGCGAGCAGCCCGAGTCGTTTCACCGGATCGTCGCTCGAGCAGCTGATCAACAGACGGTCCGTTCCACCCGGCTGCGGTGCGAGACGCGCCTCCACGGGCTCGCATACTCCCAGCCGCGCCGTCCTCACACGCTCCGCCGCGTCGGGATGTCTTGCTCGAAGCGTCCGGGCCGCATCCTCGGAGACTGGGAGAAGTCGCTCGCTTCCGGAAGCGATCACATCGCGGAACGGCAGATATCGCCCCGCCGCACGAGTCTCGTAGACGTCGAACCCGTGTGCCCTGCATGCAAGGATCGGGCCTCTACCGGCGATCGAGCACAGGGCGAGTCCGAAGGCTTCGGCATTCGACCAGTAGCAGAGCACCCTCTCGCGGGCCTTGCCCTCCCCTTCACGCGAACGCCACCAGCCCATGACCCGCCCGCCACGAAGCGAATAGCCCAGCAGACGCAGCAGCGCTCTCGGCCGGAGCAGTCGCGTCGGAAAACGCAGGAATTCCGAAAACGTCGCACGAAGGATCGGGATCACCACACCGAAGCCTTGACCCCGCCAGAGACCACGGTCGGCGAGGCCCAGATCGATCTCGACCCCCTCGGGCAGTTCGCGAGGAGGCGATTCCGTTCGGAAGGCCGGCACCACCGTGACTCGCCCGTGCCGGCGGAGCCGACGCAGTTCTTCCGCGACGAAGGACTCGCCGACGCCGAACGGATACTCGCGCGTGATGACCAGGAGAGGTTCTGACATGGTTGCCGCCGGAACTCGGTCTGCGACGGAAGCCGCCCTCCGTATGATACGGACCGGCGAGAGGATCCGTCACCGACCCGCGATCCCGCGGTACGCAATCCCGCCCGGAGTCGACGCGTCGATGCATCTCGTCCTGGTGAATCACTACGCAGGCAGCCCGAAGCACGGGATGGAGTTCCGTCCTCATCAGTTCGCGAGGCACTGGGCGAGAGCCGGGCACGAGGTCACGGTCCTGGCCGGTTCGTACAGCCACCTTCGCAATCTGAACCCGGAGGTCTCCGGCCGGGTCACCGAGGAGATGATCGACGGCATCCGCTATCGCTGGCTCCGGACCCCTCGCTACTCCGGCAACGGCCTCGGCAGGATCCGCTCCATCCATGCGTTCGTGAAGGCCGTCGATCGGGAGCGGCGAGAGCACCTTCGCCAGCTCCGGATCGACGCGGTGATCGCCTCGTCCACCTACCCCTTCGACATCGATCCGTGTCGGCGGATCGCTCGGGAGCACCAGGCCACCCTCGTCTGGGAGGTGCATGATCTCTGGCCGTTGTCGCCGATCGAGCTCTCCGGATATTCGCCTCGCCATCCGTTCATACGCGTCACGCAGCGTGCGGAGGACCGCTGCTGTCGGGATGCCGAGCTCGCAGTCACGATCCTGCCGAAGGCGATCGACCACCTTCGCACGCGCGGACTGGATCCGGACGCATGCATCCACGTACCCAATGGTGCGGAGCCGCCGGGAATCGCCACCGACGACGCACCCGCGACCGCGGTTCGCGAAATGCGAAGCGACGGGAGGTTCACCATCGTCCACGCAGGTGGCCACGGCGACTATCACGGGCTCGACACGCTGATCCTGGCGTTGAACGAGCTTCCGGCGCAACGCTTCGGGCTCGTCACCATCGGAGAGGGACCGGCGAAGAATCGACTCCGCGCGCTCGCCGACGGTCTCGACAACGTGCATGCGCAGTTCGTCGATCGGGTCGACCGGGCATCCGCCCTCTCGGCGATGAAGGAATCCGACGCCGTCTACGCGGGCCTTCGCGGCCATCCCATCTACCGTTTCGGCATCGGCCTGAACAAGATCTACGACGCGATGCTGTGCGGACGGCCGATCATCGCGTCCTACACCGCGGGTAACGATCCCGTGACCGAAGCCGACTGCGGGATACGTGTCGAGGCGGACGACGCCGCGTCGCTCGCGAACGGCATCCACCGACTCGCGTCGCTCACGGAACGTCGTCGGGACGAGCTGGGGGCCAACGGCAGACGCCACGTCCGGGAACACCATGATCTCGAGTCGCTTTCCCGGCGTCTCCTTGAGGCGATCAGGGCGGCGCGAGGAGATCGGCGGGGACGCCACTGATGGATCGAGTGGAGGACGAGCTCGACAGGATCGCCGAGGCGTACGCACGACGCGCCGAAGGCCGCCGCCCCCTGCCGGTCGACCTGATTCGGGCCGATCGCGAACGCGTCTACGCGCGATTCCTCGACTCGCCGGGTCTTCCGCCACGGTCGGAGCTCCGACTCCTGGAGGTCGGGTGTGGCGCCGGCGGAGAACTCCGACGAATGATGAACCTCGGCCTCCGACCGGAGAATCTCGCGGGCGTCGAGTTGTTGAAGAGCCGTGTCGCCGCCGCACGCGCGAATCTCCCCATGGAAGTCGACCTGCGGCACGGTGATGCGAGTCGGATGGACCACGAGGACGGCCGATTCGACGTGGTGTTCGCGAGCCTCGTCTTCACGTCCATTCTCTCCGACGAACTGCAGCGTCAACTCGCGGAGGAGATGGTCCGGGTCATGAGATCCGGCGGCATGATCCTGTGGTACGACTTCGTGCACGACAACCCCCGCAATCGCGACGTCCGCGGCGTCTCCGTCGCACGGATCCGAAGTCTCTTTCCCGGCATGGGTATGAGGCACCGAAGAACGACGCTCGCACCTCCGATCGCCCGCCTCGCAACGCCGCTCGGGCCTTCCGCCTACCGATTGCTGCACCGGGTTCCGATCCTGCGGAGCCACGTCGTTGCGGCGATCCGGACCAGTGACAAGGATCACCAGGGATGAAACGGACCTTCGACGTCATCGTCTCCGCCGTCGTGCTACTCATCGCCACACCTCTTCTCCTGGGGATCGGCATCCTCGTGACCACGACGAGCCCCGGCGGCCCCTTCTTCCGGCAGACGAGGATCGGGCGACACCGACGACCGTTCAAGATCCTCAAGTTCAGGACCATGACGGTTCACCACGCCGCCGCCGCAGGATCCTTCGACGCGGGCGATCGATCGAGGGTGACCCGGATCGGACGCCCGCTTCGCCGGACCAAGATGGATGAACTTCCGCAGCTCTGGAACGTCCTCGTCGGCGACATGAGCCTCGTCGGTCCGCGCCCGGAGGTCCCGAAGTGGACCGAAGTCCACCGCCCCCGATGGGACCGGGTCCTGAGCGTCCGTCCGGGGCTGACCGATCCCGCCTCGATCCGCTACCGCGACGAGGAGTCGATCCTCGCCGCCTCCGACGACCCCGAGTCGACGTATCGAGACGAGATCCTGCCCCGGAAACTCGACCTCTCCGAGCAGTACGTTCGCGATCGGTCCTTCCTCGGCGATCTGACCCTGCTGTTTGCGACTGCTCGGGCCGTTCTGAGCCCGGGGACTGGATTCCCGGCTCCCGATGGGGGAGAATCCCCGCAATGAACGTCCCTTTCTTCCGCGTCGATGCGAGCGGAAACGAACTTCGATACGTCCGTGAAGTGCTCGAGAGCGGCTGGCTGACCAGTGGCGGTCGGGTCCTCGACTTCGAGGCGGCTTTCGCGGAGGCCACCGGTGCGAAGCACGCGATCGCCGTGAACTCGTGCACGGCGGCGCTTCATCTCGCATGCGAGGCCGCGGGTGTGGGCCCCGGCTCGGAGGTGTTGGTGCCCAGCGTCACGTTCACCGCCACCGCGGAAGTCGTCGAGTACCTCGGCGGGCTGGTCAGGATCGCCGATGTCGATCCCATCACCGGCCTGCTGACCCCCGCCATCGTCGAGGCGGCCCTCGATGCCCATCCAGAAATCGTCTGCGTCATTCCCGTGCATCTGACCGGCACCGCCTGTCGGATGCGCGGCACCGCTCGATCACCGGGAATCATCGACGTCTGCGAAGCGCGAGGCGTCAAGGTCGTCGAGGACGCCGCACACGCGTTTCCCGCCCGGCATTCGGATGGCACGACCGTGGGGAGCGCGGTGGGCTCGGTGGCCTGCTGCTTCAGTTTCTACGCCAACAAGACGATCACCACGGGCGAAGGAGGCATGGTCACCACCGACGACGATGCGATCGCATCGCGGATTCGTCGCATGCGACTCCATGGAATCGACCGATCCGCGTGGGACCGACACACCCGCATCGGCGCCGCCTGGGAATACGACGTCGTCGCCCCGGGATACAAGTACAACCTGACCGACCTCGCCGCGGCGATCGGGCTCGCCCAGCTCGAACGGAGCGATGCGAGTCGGGATGCGCGACGAGGAATCGCCGCCCGATACCGCGAACGCCTCGGACATCGGGAGGAGTTCTCGCTCCCCGAAGTCGAATCGACGGCCGATTCCCATGCCTGGCACCTGTTCGTGATCCGTCTCCGACCCGAAGCCGGCCTCGATCGGAACGATTTCGCAGAAGAACTCGCGACGCTCGGAATCGGCACCAGCGTGCACTACAAGCCGCTGCATCACATGTCGGTCTGGCAGAAACTCGCCCGGATCCCCGAATCGGGCTGCCCCGATGCGGATTCGTGGTTCGAGGGATGCCTGTCCCTTCCGCTCTTCCCTTCGATGACGCCAGCGGAGATCGAGGCGGTGGCCGACGCGGTGGAGACCGCCTGCACCCGTCATCGCCAGCCCGCCGGCTGATCCCGGAAAGCGTAGGAATTCGATAGAATCCGGAATCGGCCCCGCGGGCCGAGTTCCATTCATCGGACCGCGAAGGAGCCTTCAATTGATCGAAAGCCAGGCAGTCTCGGTGCAGGGGAGACGCATCCGGATCGGCGTGGCCGGTTGTGGGCGGATTTCGAGGAATCACTTCCGAGCGATCGCCGATCTCGGTGAGGATCTGGAACTGGCCGGGGCCTGCGACGTCGACCCGGCGAGACTGGAACAGGACTTCATCCCCGCGGACACGCCCCGGTACGCCACGCTTCCGGAGATGCTCACCGCGACGAACCCCGACATCGTCGCGATCTGCACCCCGAGCGGAATGCATCCGAGGCAGACCGTGGAGATCGCGGCGGCCGGCGTCCACGTGATGACCGAGAAACCGATGGCGACCCGGTGGAGCGACGGGCTCCGCATGGTCGAGGCCTGCGACGACGCCGGCGTCCGGCTCTTCGTCGTCAAGCAGAACCGGTTCAACGCCACCCTGCAGCTGCTCCGTCGTGCGATTCTGGAGGGTCGGTTCGGTCGGATCTACATGGCGAACGTCAACGTCTTCTGGACACGACCGCAGGCGTATTACGACACCGATCGGTGGCGCGGCACCTGGGAGCTCGATGGCGGCGCGTTCATGAACCAGGCCAGCCACTACGTGGACCTGCTCGACTGGCTCATCGGCCCCATCGACCAGGTCCACGCGATGACCGCCACCCTCGCCCGGGACATCCAGGTCGAGGACACCGGCGTGATGAACGTCCGCTGGCGGAACGGAGCCCTGGGCTCCCTTGCCGTGACCATGCTCACCTACCCGAAGAATCTGGAAGGCTCACTGACCATCCTCGGCGAGCACGGGACGGTCCGGATCGGCGGCGTCGCGGTGAACGAGATCCAGACCTGGGACTTCGCGGACGAACGCGATTACGACGAGGACGTTCGAAACGCGAACTACGAAACGACCTCCGTGTACGGGTATGGTCATCCGAGGTACTACCGGAACGTCGTCGACGTCCTCCGTGGGAAGTGTCCCGCCGAGACCGACGGTCGCGAGGGCCTCAAGAGCCTCGAGGTCCTCATCGCGGCCTATCTCTCCGCCCGCGACGGCCGTACGGTCAACCTGCCGCTCGAGTACTGACCGGAGGCCTTCACATGAGCACCACCGCGAACGAACCCACGATCCACGAGACCGCGATCGTCGACGACGGCGCGAGNATCGGCGCCGGCAGCCGGGTCTGGCATTTCGTGCATGTCTGCGGCGGTGCGGTCATCGGCCGAGACTGTTCGCTCGGACAGAACGTCTTCGTCGGGAACAAGGTCTCGATCGGCGACAACGTCAAGATCCAGAACAACGTCTCGGTCTACGACAACGTGACCCTGGAGGACGACGTCTTCTGTGGACCGAGCATGGTCTTCACCAACGTCTACAACCCACGCTCGGCGGTCTCCCGCAAGGACGAATACCGCGACACGACCGTCCGCCGCGGCGCGACCCTCGGCGCCAACTGCACGATCGTCTGCGGGGTCGAGATCGGCGAGCACGCCTTCGTGGGTGCCGGCGCGGTGGTCAACCGCGATGTCCCCGCCCACGCCCTGATGGTCGGTGTCCCCGCCCGCCAGGTCGGTTGGATGAGCGCCGCGGGCGAACGGCTCGATCTCCCGCTGGAGGGCGACGGCGAAGCCGCCTGTCCCCTGACCGGTGATCGCTATCGGGTCGAGCGCGGTAACCTCTCGGCCGGCTGAGCCCCCTCGAGATCCGAAACCATGCGAAGCATCGTGCGACTGACATCACGGCGGCAGGCCCAGCTCGCGATCACCGTCGTCGACGGGTTGGTGTTCGCCGTCGCGTTCTGGATGGCGATCGTGATCCGCTACGGCGAGTTCGTGCCACCGCCCCAGACGCAATGGTGCCTCTACGCCGCCCCGGTCGTGGGCGTTCT
>NZFT01000058.1 GCA_002690755.1 Phycisphaerae bacterium | reverse complement strand
GCTCTTCCGGATCTTCGCCGAGCAACTGAACGCGGTGGATGCGAAATACGGCGTGCAGACGCCCTGGTACGTGATGACCAGTCCGCTCAACGACGCGGCCACCCGAGCCTTCTTCCAGGACAACAATCACTTCGGACGTCGCCCCGAATCGATGCTCTTCTTTCCGCAGGGCGTCATGCCCGCGGTGAACGACGACGGCCGACTCCTGCTCGAAGCCCCCGGCGTGCTGGCGGTCAGTCCCGACGGCCACGGTGGATCGCTGCGGGCGCTGCATCGAAGCGGCGCGCTCGATCATGCGGCGTCCCGAGGCATCCGGCACCTGTCCTACTTCCAGGTCGACAACCCGACGGTGCAGGTGATCGATCCGCTGTTCGTCGGACTCCACGCGACCCATCCCACCAGCTCCGGCGAAATGTCGAGCAAGATGGTGCCGAAGGTGTCGGCGGAGGAGAAGGTCGGCGTCTTCTGCGAAGTCGACGGGCGGACCGTCGTCATCGAATACAGCGATCTCCCGGAATCACTCGCGGCGCAGACGGATGCGGACGGCGACCTCCGCTTCATCGCAGGCTCGATCGCCATCCACCTGCTCGGACTCGACTTCGTCCGCCGCGTCTCCGCGGACGACGGCGATCGGACGATGCCGTTCCATCGAGCCCGCAAGAAGGTCCCCTACTGGAACCCCGGGACCGGCGACCGCGTCGAGCCGGACGCGCCGAACGCGACGAAGTTCGAGATGTTCGTCTTCGACGCCCTCGCCTTCGTGGGTCGCGGGCTGGTGCTCGAGACCGACCGGGCCGAGGAATTCGCACCGATCAAGAACGCCAAGGGCGCGGACTCGGCGGAAAGCAGCGGCATCCTGCAGACCGAACGGTCGGCCCGCTGGCTCGAGTCCGCGGGGGTGAAGGTGCCCCGCCGCGAGAACGGCGCCGTCGATGGTCGGATCGAGATCACCCCGGCCACCGCACTCGAACCGAGCGATCTGATCGGGCTCACGCTCCCCACCCTCACCGCCGGTGCCGACGTGGTGATCTGATCCGATTCGGATCTCCGTGGGTCGAGGACTGGATCGAGGCTTGAATCGGGACTCGCCCGCGGCTTGCCTGCAGATCGAATGAGATGATCAGGTCGAGGCGCGGAGATCCTGGATCATCAGGTTGGGCTCGACCCGACCTCGCCACCGATTGAGGTCCGGGGTGGCGACGATGTCGATCGCACCGCCCTTGATCGCCGACTCGATCGCGTCCCGATGCCGCCCCGCACCGAACCACACCGCCTTGACGGTGCGGGCCCCCGCGCCGGCGAATCGAAGCTGGAGCGTGCCCTGATCCTGCCCCACCCACCGGGTCTCGATCGGTCGCACGGTCTCCACGAGGACGCTCGGCCGCGGATGCCCCGGGCCGAACGGCGCCAGCTCGCGAACGCCCTGCACGTCCTCGACCTCGTCCATCTCCTCGATCACCGCCCGGCAGTCGATCTCGACGATCGGCGTGAGATCGACGGCGGCGATCTCCTGGCGAGCATGGTCGACGAGCGCAGCCTCGAGTTCCTTCAACCGAGCGGTTCGAATCGAGCAACCGGCCGCGGCGGCATGGCCACCGAACGACTCCAGCAGCGGGGCCGCGGCCGCGAGGCCGTCGTGGATGGAATAGCCGTGGATGCTCCGGGCGGATCCTCGGGCGATTCCATCGTCGCATTCCTCGAAGAGGATGACCGGCCGGGCGAACCGATCGACGATTTTGGCACAGGCGGGACCGACCAGCCCCCGCTTCCAGTTCGGATCGCCGAGGACGATGACGGGGTGATCCTCCGCGGTCTGCCCCTCGGCCTCGGCCCGGGCGGTCGCCTCTTCGACGATCGCGCGTTCCGCCGCGCGGCGCTCGAGATTCGTCGCGGAGATCTCGGCGGCCAGTTCCGCGGCCCGGGCGGACGTCGCGTCCCCCTCCTCCGGCAACGTCAGCAATTCGATGGCGGGCATCGCGGAACCGAAACGACCGAGGGCATTGATGCGTGGTGCCAGCTGGAACTGGACCGTCTCCTCGTGCACCGGTCCGTCCTGCAGACCGTGCCCCGATTCCACCAGCAGCGCTCGAAGGCCGGAGATGCCTGAATTCGGCAGTCCTCGGAGCGCGAGGGCCGCGAGCGCCCGATTCTCCTCCACGAGGGGCATGACGTCCGCGATGGTCCCCAGCCCGGCGAGGATCGTCGCCTCGACCAGTTCACGCTTCATCACCGCCGGCACTCGATCGGACCCGAAGTGGGATCGCGCCATCGCCCAGACCACCTTGAAGGCGACCGCGGCCCCGCAGAGATGATCGGTGCCGACCCCGTTCGAGTCTTCGACCGGCAGACCGGGATGCACCACGACGCTGGCCGGCGGGAGCACGCGTTCACCTCGGGGGTCGAGGATGAAGGTGTGATGATCGAGCACCATCACCTCCAGACCGTCCGCCCGTCCGGCCTCGATCGGTTCGATCGCGGTGATGCCGCAGTCGACGGCGATCACCAGCTCGGCGCCCTCCTCCCGGATGCGACGAAGACCCTCGACCGAGAGCCCGTATCCCCCTTGGTACCGGTCCGGAAGCACCACTCGGACGTCGGCCTCGGATGAAAGCAGTCGCAGCGACCGCGCGAGAATCGCGGAGGCCGCGATGCCGTCGAAGTCGTAGTCGCCGTGAATCACGATCCGCCGTCCGGCGGCGATCGCCTCCGAGAGCCGTCGACCGGCCTCCACCGCCCCGCTGAGCCCCTCCGGCGGCACGACCCGGCCGTACCCGTCGTCAAGGAAGGCGACCGGGTCCTTGATCTCCCGGCCTCGGAGAACGCGATCCGCGAGTGGCCCCGGCGTGTTTCCACCGGCCACGGCCGCCGCGGACGGGGATCGCCATTTCCATTTCGACACGATGCCCTGCATGCCACGGCTCCGGAGGGAGGGATTCGACGACGAGATCGACGACCCGACGACCCTAAGGGGAACGGGTTCGAACGCCAAGTCGGACCGCTTCTCGTGGAAGAAGTGTCGAGATCGAAGATCCGGAGGCGAGGATCCGGCCGATTCGACTTTCCTCGGGACGAGATTTGTCCGATACTCCCGAAGTCGACTCCACGCAGCCTCGGGAGGCCCGCGAATCATGCCCGATCGATTCAAGACCGTTCTTCTCTTCGGCGCTCCTGGCGCTGGAAAAGGCACGCAGGGAAAGATCCTGGGACAGATTCCGGGGTTCTTCCATCTCGCCTGCGGCGACGTCTTCCGATCCCTCGACACCACCAGCGATCTCGGTCGCCAGTTCCTTGAGTATTCCTCGAGGGGTGAACTCGTTCCGGATGAACTCACCGTCGAGATGTGGTGGCAGAACATGCACGCCCAGACGGTGCTCAGCCTCTACAAGCCCCGAGTGGATCTCCTCGTCCTCGATGGGATCCCGCGAAGTCTCGGCCAGGCCAGGGCCCTCGAGCCGTACATCGACGTGCTCCAGATCATCCATCTCGTCTGTCCCGATCTCGACGCGATGGTCGAACGGATGAAGAAGCGAGCGATCAAGGAGAACCGACTCGACGACGCGGATGAACGCGTCATCCGTCGGCGGTTCGACGTCTACGACCGGGAGACGAGTCCCGTCCTCGCGCACTATTCGGATGCGATCGTCGCCGAGGTCTCCGCGATCGGCTCACCGGGCGAGGTCCTCGAGCACGTCCTCGAAGCCGTCATCCCGGTGCAGAACAAGCATTTTCACAATCCGCTCGGCGCCAAGAGCTGAATCCGCCATCAGCCGGTTCGTGCCCTTCGACGCCCTTCAGTTTTGATCATGCTTGATCATGCTTGATCATGCTTGATCATGGCGCCGAAGACGGCCGCTCCGGCGGGCCGACGCCGAGGTCCGCGTCGAGCGGTTTCGGAATGCCCACCGAGCGAGGACTCGAGCCCCAGCGGGCCCAGATCGCCTCGACCCGACCACGACGTCGCATCGTCTCGGGATTCCCGGCCGCGGATGCCGATGGATCGTTCCCCAGTTTGTCGTAGGACCCGAGTGGAAACTCGACGTCGACCTCCTCGAAGACGCGATCCCCCTCGAACCGAAGGATTCCCGGCCCGTCGGGGGTGTCCGCCGGCACCGGCCGGATCACGGCCATGCGAATCGGGTCGCCGGGCTGCAGCCGCTGGACCCGACCGATGAGGTCCGCGCTGGTGGTGATCCGCTGCCCGTCGATCTCCAGAATCACGTCACCGACCCGAAGCACCCGCTCGGCCGGAAGGCCCGAGATGACTTCGGTGACCAGGACGCCCCGGACCGAGATCGCGGTGCCCGAGGGCTCCATGCGGATGCCCACCGCGCCCCGCGGCCGATAGAGAACCCGCCAGCGAAGCACTCGGAGAAGCCGGTTGCGTTGCTCTTCTTCGAGACCGCCCTGTTCGAGCACCGCCATCAGCACGTCGTTCGTGATCGACATCTCGCGCAGCTCGGCGGACGCGTATTCCCGTTGCGCGAAATCGTCGTCTCCCAATCGGGCGACCACGGCGCGGACCCAGGTCGGAACCGCGAAGTTGCGAAGGGCGTCGGGATCCGCCCCGAGTGCCAGCCGGATCGCTTCCCCGCCGTCCAGAAGCGGACCGCGAACGGATCTCTCCTGCTTCAGCACTCCCGCCCGCGGCAGTTCGACGGGTACCCGCGGGGCCGGCGGCTTCGCCTTGGCGTCCTGGGCCGTGGCCGTCGGGAGGGTCGTCGTGATCGGCCCCGCGATCAGCACCAAGACGAACGACAACGCGGAAATTCGGAGGGTCGGAACCATGAAGAACACGATAGCCCCCACCGTCGGTTCGAGCGAATCGGTCCGAAGCGGGGCCGGTTCGACCGCTGAAAACCGCTTCAGCGGACGAGGAGTTCGCGGATCGGGGCCGCCGCCTCATCGATCCACGTGGCCTTGCGGGCCACCATGGCGAGGAACGGGAGTCCCGGAACGACCGCGAAGCGCCCGGTCTTCGCCACCGGAACGATGCTTTCGGCGATCAGGCATTCCAGCATCAGCGGCGGAAGAATCAACGCCTCCTCCTCGATCACCTCGCCGACGACCGCACGCCACCCGCGGGTGAACGCCATCATCCGGCGAGGTGACAGCGATGCGGGCCAGTTCGCGGGCGAGGTGTTTCGGTCACTTCGCATCGCGAAATGCAGCAGCCCGTTCGCAAGATCAACCAATCTTGGTTCGACCCGCGAAGCGTCGAAGTCGACGATGGCCCGGACGGTTCCCGGTCTGGTCCGGGTCGGCTTCTCCGGCGTGAAGAGCACGTTCCCAGGGTGCCAGTCACCGTGTATCGGTTGCCGCGGAAGACGCGACCAACCACCCGCCTCCACCTGCTCCATCGCCGGAAGTCGCAGCTCGGCGAGGCGATCGACGACCGCCCGCAGTTCACCACGATCCACGTCCGCGTCCGCGGCGATCACCGCGTCCTCCACTCGATCGAACGCGGTCACCACCTGATCGGCCGCATGGAATCCGGGCATCGGCGGCGGGTCGGACCACTCGAGGTCGCGCGCCTCCAGATGCAGTCGCCCGAGTATCCGCCCCGCGTTGAGCGCCTCGGACTCCACCTTCACCATCCGGCGGCCGTGGACCCAGTGGAACATCTCGTAGACCTGCCCGTCCTCGAGCAGGATCGAACCGTTCCCCGCCCGCGTGCCCACCAGTGCCGCCACCGGAACCCCGCGTCGTTCGAGATGGAGCTGGAGTCGATGATTGAAGGTGGCCCACTCGACGAGATCCGGACGGACCGTCCTCCGCTTCAGGAGGAACTCGCCTGCATCGGCGACGATGCGGACCTTCGGGGCCTGCCGCGAACCCGCCGGAAACTCGCGAATCTCCCGGATGCCCTCGAGGGGAAACGCATCGAGCACGCGGCGCAGTTCGCCGGGTTCGAAGCGCGTTCGTTCGCCATGGGATCCGGGAAGTCCGATCGCCGTTCCGTCGGCGAGCGTCTCGCCGCCATCCCCGTCGCTGAAGCGGGGCGACGCACTCACTCGACGTTCGCCGCCTGTTCCTTGATCCGGTCGATGAGGCCCTTGACCTCCACGACGGATCGCGTGATCTCCGAATCCGCGGACTTGCTGGCGATGGTGTTCGCCTCCCGGAGCATCTCCTGGGTGAGGAAGTCCAGGGTGCGGCCGACCGGCTCGCCGTCCTCGCCACCGATGAGATCGAAGAACTGTCCGAGGTGCCCGTCGAGCCGCGTGATCTCTTCGGCGATGTCGCTTCGCTCCGCGAAGATGGCGACTTCACGCACGAGGTCGCTCTGGTCGAGACTCGCGCCGACCTCCGTCAACAGCGATTCGACCCGCTGATGCAGGCGGTCCCGGTAGAGTTCGACGACCCGAGGAGCGCGGTCCGAAACCGTTTCGAGACGTTCCCGCATCCGCGTGCCGAAGGAATCGAGTTCCTCCAGCAATCCAGCGCCTTCACGCTCCCGCATCTCGATCAGACGGTCGCAGGCTTCATCGAGCAGTTCGAGCAGCACCGGTCGCGCGACGCCGACCGCCGCTTCCGAATCGTCGCCTCCGACGATCCCGGGGACCGTGAGCATCGTCGCCAGATCGATCGTGCAGCGATCCCGGATGGATTCCGGCATGCCGTTCATCAGTTGTTCGATCGACGCCCGCGCCGCCGCGGTGTCGATTCGCGCCGCGATCGCCGCCCCGCCTTCGACCCAGCGGATCGTGACGATCACGCTGCCCCGGTTGAGCCGACGACCGATCTTCGTCTCGAGTTCGGTCTCCAGCGCGGAGAGCTCGTCCGGAAGGCGGACCGTGGTCTTGAGGAACTTGTTGTTGACGGAACGGATCTCGACGGAAAATCTCGAACCGTCGATCTCTCGGTGGGAAGCCCCGAAACCGGTCATCGATCGAATCATGTCGCGGCTCTCGTGGGTTCGTCCCGGTTCGCGGTGCGGACTCAGCCCCCGGCGGGAGCTTCGGTCGACGCGGCCGAGGTCGGATCGGGGGTGGAAGTGGTGACGGGTGCGGCCGGGACGGGCGCGGCGGGGATCGTCGCGGGGACGGAAGCCGCCGGAACGGGCGTGCCGGGCACGGTCGTGGGCGCGGGTGCCGCGGTCTCCGCGGACGCCGGGAGCGTCGGTTCCGAGGCCGTGGCCGATGCCGGGTTGTCCATGATGTTCAAGGCGACCGCGAGCAGGATGTAGATGACGAAACCGGCGACGGTCGCCACGGTGAGCGCGTCACCGGTTCGACCGCCGAACGCCGTGTCGGCGCCACTTCCACCCGCGCCGCCGAAGGCGCCGGCAAGCCCGCCGCCCTGCGGACGCTGGACCAGGATGATGAGAACCAACGCCGCCGAGACGACGATGAAGAGCATGGTGAGGACGACGATCCAGGTGGACACGGTCAGGTTCCAGAACGGGACGTCACGCGAAGACGTGGCGTCGAGGTGCGAATCGAGCCGCGGCGTTGCGACTCAGGCCGAGACGGCGGCCCGGCAGATCGAGGCGAACTCGTCCACCTTCAGGCTCGCTCCACCGATCAGGCCCCCATCCACGTCGGGGGCCGAGAAGAGTTCCGCGGCGTTCGCGGCCTTCACCGATCCGCCGTAGATGATTCGAACCGAATCGGCGAGTTCATCATCATACAGTTCCCCGAGCAGGGATCGGATCATCGAATGGGCGGACTGGGCGTCGTCGGGGGTTGCCGTGATTCCGGTCCCGATGGCCCAGACCGGCTCGTAGGCGAGGACCGAGGTTCCCACCTGAGCCCCGGAAAGCCCCTCCAGGGCCGCCCGAACCTGCCTCTCGACCACTTGAAGGGCTATTCCGGCCTCACGTTCGCCCATCGTCTCCCCAACGCAGACCACGGGCTGAAGCGATGCTGCGAGGGCGGCCCGAGTCTTGGCGGCAATCAACGCATCCGGCTCTCCAAGCTCATTTCGACGCTCGGAATGCCCGATGAGGGCGGCGGAGCCACCCAGATCGGCGATCATCGCGGGACTGGTCTGGCCGGTGTGGGCCCCTTCCAGGTGCGGCGAACAGTCCTGTCCACCGAGCCCGATTCCACACTGTCGCAGCGCATCTCCCACCGCCTGCAGGTACGGAAACGGGGGAAACAGCGTCACCTCGACCGCTTCCGCGGCCTCACCGATCGCGGCCGCCACGTTGTCAGTCACCTCGACCGCACCGGCGAGCTCACCGTGCATCTTCCAGTTCCCACCGACATAGGGGCGTCGATTCGACATCATGCTTCCTCTGATTGGTCCGGACCCTTCGAATCACGACGTCCGCACGTCAGGCGATCCGAGCGACCGAAAGGTAGCAGGTCCGGATCCCCCGGACCCGGCGACGCGTGAAGTCCGCGCACCGACAAGGCATACTGTGCCTCCTCCGTTCATCCCCACCGCTCCCGGAAGACCACATGTCCTCGCCGACCGCCGCCGAGATCCGCCACCGTTTTCTCGATCACTTCAACAGTCGTCACGGACATGAAGTGGTCGCCTCGAGCCCCGTCGTCCCGCACGAGGACCCGACGCTGCTTTTCACCAACGCGGGGATGAATCAGTTCAAGGACGTGTTTCTCGGCCAGGGCTCGCGTGACTACACCCGGGCCGTGGACACCCAGAAGTGCATCCGCGCCGGTGGCAAGCACAATGATCTGGAGGACGTCGGCCGGGACACCTATCACCACACCTTCTTCGAGATGCTCGGCAACTGGTCGTTCGGCGACTATTTCAAGGCCGAGGCGATCGAATGGGCGTGGACGCTGCTCACCGAAGTCTTCGAGATCGATCCGAGCCGGCTCTACGCGACCTGGTTCGAGGGTGACGCCGCCCAGGGNCTCGAACCCGACCATGAATCGCGTGATCTCTGGCTTCGCCACCTCCCCGCGGACCAGGTGATCCCCGGCAACGCGAAGGACAACTTCTGGGAGATGGGTGAGACCGGGCCCTGTGGACCGTGTTCCGAACTCCACGTAGATCGAATCGGCGGACGGAACGCCGCCTCGCTGGTGAATCAGGACGATCCCGACGTGCTCGAGGTCTGGAACCTCGTCTTCATCCAGTTCAATCGAGAGGCGGGCGGCGCGCTCAAGCAGCTTCCGGCCCGTCACGTCGACACCGGCATGGGCTTCGAACGGATCGTCTCCGTCCTTCAGGACCGCCGCAGCAACTACGACACCGATCTCTTCGCCGGCATCTTCGACCGCATCGCGGACGTGAGCGGTGCCCGCCCGTACCGGGGCGATCTCGAGGATCCGATCGACATGGCGTACCGCGTGATCGCGGATCACGTGAGGTGTCTCGTCGCCGCGCTCTCCGACGGCGCGACCCCGGGATCCGACGGCCGAGGCTACGTGCTGCGTCGAATCCTCCGTCGCGCGGTCCGACACGGACGCCAGACCCTGGGCATCGAAGCCCCTTTCCTCGACGCGATCGTCCCCGCGGTCGTCGAGAGCCTCGGTGACGTCTTCCCCGAGATGAAGACCCGCATGCCGAAGGTCCAGGAGACGATCAGGCAGGAGGAGATCACCTTCCGTCGGACCCTCGATCGCGGACTCCAGCTGTTCGCGGAAGCCGCGGACCGCGCGACGGACGACACGATCACCGGTCTCGACGCCTTCAAGCTCCACGACACCTACGGCTTCCCGATCGACCTCACCTCGGTGATGGCCGAGGAACNCGGGATGCGGGTCGACGTCGAGGCGTACGAGATGCTCATGGAGGAGGCCCGGGCCCGCAGTCGCGGCGGCGGCGAGGTCGCCGACACCGTGGTCACCATCCCGCCCGACGTGCTCGGAAAACTCGACTTCCTCAAGGTCCGGCCCACCGACGACGCGGCGAAGCATCAGGGCCACGCCACCACCGCCGTCATCAAGGCCATCTGGGACGGACGCCACCTGACCGAACACGCGGAAGTGGGCCGTCGGATCGCGGTGATCCTCGATCGAACCTGCTTCTACGGCGAGCAGGGCGGACAGCTCGGTGACCGGGGCGAACTCCACGTGAACCGCGGGAGCAGCGCCGGACACGACCACGCCGGAGTGATGGAGATCGAGGACGCACGCCGGGTCGGCGATCACGTCCTGCACGTGGGCCGGGTGACCCATGGCTCGATCGCCGCGGGCGACGAGTGCGAGGTCGCGATCGACGTCCACCGTCGCGAAGGCATCCGTGCCCATCACACCACGACGCATCTGCTGAACCTGGCCCTCCGAGCGGTCGCGGGCCCCGACAGCGATCAGCGCGGCTCCCTCGTCGCGCCGGACCGACTCCGATTCGACTACGCCGCGACCGGCCCGCTCGACCCCGAATCGCTCGCGACGATCGAACATCGCGTCAACGCCGCGATCACCGAGGAACTCGACGTCCACGTGGGCGAAGCACCGCTCGATCTGGCCCAACGCGTCAATTCGGTCCGCGCGGTCTTCGGGGAACGCTACCCGGATCCGGTGCGGATGGTCTCGGTGGGACCGACCGTGATCGAGCTGCTCGAGTCCCCCGATGAGCCGCGATGGCTCGGACGATCGGTCGAGTTCTGCGGCGGCACGCATCTGTCGAACACCCGCGACGCGAAGGACTTCGTCCTCGTTTCGGAGCAGGGCCTCGCGGCCGGCATCCGACGCGTGACCGCGCTCGCCGGGGACGCCGCGGTCGAAGCCCGTCGGGTCGCCGCCGGGCTCGCGAGCCGCCTGGACGCCATCGAGTCCGATCCGGCGGCGGACGGTATCGAAGACCTCGTTCGCGATCACGACGCGGCGAACATCTCCGTGGTGGATCGACATGCGATCGGCGGTCGGATCGAAGCCCTGCGAACACGAGCGAAGACCGCGCGCAAGGCGGCGGCGGCGGAGAATCGAGGCACCGTGGTCGAGGAGGCTCGCCGCATCGCCGAGACCGACGATCGCGCCGCCATCGTCGCGCAGCTCGAGGGCGCGGACAAGGATGCGTTGCTGGCCGCCATGGATGCGATTCGCGCCGCCCGACCCGATTCCGCGGTGCTGCTGCTTTCCGCCGACGAGGAGGCCGGCAAGGTCGTGATCGTGGCGAAGGTCCCCGATCCGCTCATCGCGGTCGGACTCAAGGCCGGCGCGTGGGTCAAGGCGGCGGCGCAGGCCTGCGGCGGCGGCGGTGGAGGCCGACCCGACAGTGCGCAGGCGGGCGGGAAGGATCCGAGTCGGATCGCCGAGGCGGCCGACGCCGCGACCGCGCACGCCGCCACGTCGGGCGTCGCCTGACCGAGCGGGTCTCAGGAGCCGAAACGCTCGGCCCGACGGGAACTCCAGTCGGCGTCGGGCTCGGACTCGATCATGACGTCGTAGAACAGGGGCAGGAACCGCATCACGTCACTGCAGATCGGCCCTTCCGAGATCTCGGGCGGTGCGGACACGCATGAATCATGCAGGCGTTCAAGGGCGATCGTCGCCTCCCGTTCACCCCCGACCGTCCCGAGTTCGTTCGCGAACTGCATGAAGAAGTAGAGCATCTGGAGACGATTCGGTCCGACCTCGTCGCCCGCGATGAGGAAGTCGGCGTCGATTCGATCACGGGCCGCGATCGCGGCCTCGAGATCGCCCGTCTTCAGATAGGCCAGCGGCAGGAACAGGCCGGTCTGCAGCGTGGCCGCGGCGGTCGGCCCCAGCAGCTGCCGACGAACCGAGAGGGCTTCCTTCAGGATCGGAATCGCCTCGACGTACCGAGCCAGCTGGAACTTGAGCTGCCCGAGTTCATGCCCCGCGGCCGCGGATCGAACGTGCTCTCGCCCGAATCGTTCCCGCGCGACCTTCGTCGCTTCCTCGAACGCCAGCAGCGCCGCATCGAAATCGCCGCTCGCGAACTCGAGCC
>NZFT01000057.1 GCA_002690755.1 Phycisphaerae bacterium | reverse complement strand
GCGGAAGAACGGCCGTGCTGCTCTACCTCGCGATCCTCACCGCCGCGACGGCCACCGAGACCGCCCTGAGCATCGCGACGAGGCGGCTCGATCGAATCATGGGGGTGATCAACGATCGGGCACGAATCAAGCGCCGGCGGGCCGAGTGGTCCGTGGCCATGACCATCCTCGCGATCGCCCTGATCCTGACCTCCACGATGGCGACTCCCGAAACCGGTCTGTACGCGCTCCTTCTCTTCACGGGCCTCGATCCGATCTGCCGACGCATCGCCCCACTCCCGCCGTGCTCCACCACCGAGCCGGGGGCTTCATCACCGCCGTCGACCTCGGCCACGACGCGATCCTGACTGCGGTTGAACGCCGCCGGGCGTTCGAGCCTTTCGCAACCGGCTTGAATCAACGACCGTTGCAGGCGACAGTTGAGGGCCGGGGTCCGTGCTTGACGTACCGGTCGCCTGGTTTCTCGCATCCGGGCAGGACACGCTCGACCGAGGTCAAGCCAGGAGCGTCCGAATCAGCTCAGGCGGAACATCGCGTCGCCGCGAACGAATACGGGGCCTCCTCCGTTCCGCGGCCATCGATTCGCCAGGTTGCAAGGTAGACGACTTGTCGATGCGAACCCGATCCTTCGATCCCGATTCAGGGGCTTTTGCTGAAATCAACCGCGACGTGAAATAATGACCCTGCGAATTCGTCCTTACCGCATGAAACAGCAGCGAAGAACATCTCGGTGCTCGTCCCATCTCATGCTCGTCGCAGCCGTCGGCCTGTCGACACATCCGGTCGCCGCACAAGAGGAGGACCGGCCGGAAGAGGAAAGCCAGCAGGCGCAGGGTGGTGCCGAAGCGGCAAACGAAGAACTTGTCATTCAGGCCCAGGAGATCCTGCTCCAGGATTTCGGCAGTGGCCTGCGTGCGGTCGGCATGGCGCTCGCCGAGGAGAATCCCGACATCGATTTGAAGGAGATCTGGGCCGCTGCAGAAGAAGCGATGATGAACGACGGCAGCGACGAGGGGCTCGAGTTCTACCTTGCTTCATACGATGCGGACCGACAGCAGGAGGAGGTCCTGTCGTTTCGAAATGAGCTGAGAGATGCCGTCATCAACGGCTCGATGTCGCGTGACGAAGTCCTGCAGGTCTGGCTTGAAGTGATGGATGTCCGGTTTTTCCATGACTTCCGCAACGAACCGAACACCGAATGGGCCCAGCGGTTCATCGATGCGGTCGGTGCCGGAAATCTCGCCGCGGTGACCCTGCGACTTCCTGATGCCGGGGATGTCCGGATCCTGACGAAACCGGAGTTTCTTCGCCGTGACCTCGAGTACCTGACGCGTGACATGGACCTGGACGAAGCACGCCAGTCGAGGGTGAAGAACCTGTTGGAAACCTACGTGACGGAGTACGAGCGGCAGAGCGTCAGATTGCAGAAGCTCATCCGTTCGGTTCGCAGCAATCGTGAAAAGAAGGCGAATCGAGCGCGATTGGCACGAGCACAGGCGGGCCTGGATGAGATTGCGCGGACCGTGGACCTGGCGGAACTTCGCGGCCGGATCGACATGGGCGACCGGGCGCAGCGTGGCCTCGATCGATTCGAAGGATCGGTGCAGGAAGTTCAAGAGGCGCTTTGGGCGCGATCCTTGGCGCTGGACGAGTCGCCTGAAGAAGAATTCGACGATTCACAGTTGCTGCAGTCGGCGAATCAGTTGCGGGCCGATCGAGCGCGGATGCGCCAGTCGTTTCTGGACGGAATGAAGATCGTGCTGGATGAAAGACGGGTGAACGTGTTCGCGAGCAGGATCGATCGTTCACTGCTCGCGGAAGCTCGCCGCGACGGAACGCTGGGCGGTTCCGGAATCGATCTGGAGGCCGCTTTGGAAACGGCGGTTCAGGACGATGACCTGAAAGCGTCGATGCAGGAATCCCTTGCGAGCAGCCAGTTGCAGTTGATCGAATTGATCAAGCGGTGGACCGCGGCTCGAATCGATCGGGAACTGTCCGGCCTCGAGCTTTTCATCGCGTACCGCGAGGATGCTGCAGCGAATCGTGAACGACTGACGCAGAAACACGCCCATCGCGCGAGGGCGGAGCTGAATGCTGCGATTGCGATTCGCGCCCATCTGCTTGCGAACCATGCCGACATGACGTCCGCCCTGGCGGCTTCCGATCAGGGGGCGGCGGATCGGTTCGAAGAAGCCGTCTGGGAACAAGGTTTCAAGCCGCAGATGCGGCCGCGTTGGAGTGAGCAGGCGCTTCGGGCCGCGTTGGCATGTGGCGACCTGTCCGATGAACAGCGCGATTCACTTCAGGAGATGCAAGCGGAGGTCTCCGAGCAGCTCGCGGCGCTTCGGGCACTGGCCATCCAGGATCGCATTCTGACCGAGCCGAAGATCGCGCGGGCGAAGATCAACGCCATGACCGATCCTGCAAAGCCGTCTTCGCTCGGGCTTGCGGCATGGCGAGAGCCAGGTGCCAGCTTGTTCGGGGCGATCGATGAACAAATCGAGGGACAACTGGGGGTGCTGATGCTCGAGGCCTCGTGTGGAGAACGCCTTCCTCGTCGACGCGGTGCCGGCGTTCTGACCGGCGGCGGGGCCAGGAAGCGGTAGTGAAGCGTTCCGCCACGGCCGACCTGCCGGACGGACCGACGCATGCGCTGATCCGGGTTCGGAGACTCATGGCTTTCGCGCTCATGCGAAACGCACACGCATCCCTGCGGACGCGCACCTGCGGTGCATGAACGGCGTTGATCCGCCCGGAATCTCCGTACGGGCTTCCAGGAGGACCTCGCCACCGCGTTCCAACACCGTTCAGGAGCCGGGGCCGGCTTCCGGTCGGTCCCCCGCCGGCTCGCCGAGCGAAGTCGCACGCGACGCCGATTTCAGACGGTCCAGCACCGCTGGAGAATCCGATCGCAGCAATCGCACCCGATTGCTCCCGGGCCGGTGCGAAGCCACGAACCCGGACGGATCATCGGGAATCGCCTCATGGAACCGAATCGCGGAGGCCTCGTCCTGCCAGCGAGTCTCGAGCAGAAGCGAGGCATCACCGTTGGGAAGTCGCCAGACCGCCCAGCGATCACCGGCCCAGTCGCCCGCAAAACGCTTGGCGACATCGAACGAATACCACTGCGAAAGGAACGGCGCGAGACCGCCGATGCCCAGGACGTCGGTAAGCGCGGGGGGCGCGTCCATCAGGTCATCGGCGAACTCCGCCGGAACCGGATCCGATCGCCAACTCGCGGGCTCCTCGTACCACCGAGGGCGGAACAATTCCACCGTGGTCGACGGTGGCTGGGCGAAGGCGGCGTCGACTTCGGAAAGCAGGCCGGTGTCACCGACCCTCGCGTCGACGAAGAAGGTTCCCGCGACGCCCGGCATCGCCTCCCAGAGACCGAAACCGACCGACTCGATGGCCTCCTTGATCCCGTCCCGGTCTCGCCGGCGATCCATGGACGCTTGAATGAAGTCCGTGGGCGGACGGGCGCCGGCGGGAATTCCGGCGCCTCTCGCGTAGCGATAGATCGCCATGGTTCGAAACCCCTGCCGGAGCCCCTCGCGGGCGCGGCGGACATCCGCGTTCGTTTCGATTCCCCCGCCCGGGCCATCCTGCCGTCCTCCGGTCCCAGCGAGGGGGAAATGCTGGAGTGCGAGCGCGTCGGCGATCTCGCCCACGCGTTGGAGCCGAACGTAGGGATGGTCCTCGGGAACCGAATCGAGCAGACTGATCCGCGCGCCGGCGTCGTCGGTGACGGCGACGCGACGGGAAAGCTGGAACTCCGCGAGCGTGTCGATCCAATCAGTCCGTTCCGGGAGCAGCCCGAGCAGACGGAAGGCTTCCGACCGTGCGACCCGGGATGTTTCGGGATAGACGGATTCAAGATCGTTCCGGATGATCCTTTCGAAATCATCGGTCGACACCTGATCGAGCTCGATCGGAAGACGCGGCTCCAGATCGACGAGCTCGGCCACCTCCCGAACCAGATCAGTCGTGGCGATCGGAGCGAGCTTCGGCAATCTGAGCTTGTGCGGCGCGTTTCCATGACCAGGCGCCCGTTCGATCGCCTCCGCGGCGTGCGGCGTCACGACCGCATCCTCCAGGGAGTACATGAACCCCTGCCGCTGTCCTTCGTGGTTTCGTTCCGGAAGCGACAGACGCAGCGTTCCCGTGACGTGGCATGGCTCGTCGATGAACCGATGGATCCGGGAGTCGTCCGCCGGCCCCTGCGTGACGAAGACCACCTGGGTGACGCTGGGCGGACTGCAGAACTTACATCCGACGTAACTGGGAAGGATCATGCAGCGACGCATGTTTCGAAGGTCGTCAAAGGGCGCCATGAAGCCGATGAGCCTGACCCGCCGGCCGTCGAGATCCTCGAGGGATTCGGGGAAGGTGAGTCCCGCATCGATGAAATCGAGCCGCCTGGCCTCGTCGAGCATCGAAAAGTCGATCATCGGCGGATCGCCGGGATCACGTTCACCATCGCGTTCCGAGTCGGATCCCGCGTTCGGAATCGGCATTGTCGACGTGACGGCCACCGCCGCTGCCCCGACGTCGGCTTGATCCGCATTCGCGGATGCCGTCGAGGGCACGACGTCGGCGATGTCCTGATCGCACCCGGCTGCAAGAACGAAGACGATGAGTGGGATGCAGGTCGATCGAAGGTCGGGGTTCATGACATGGGACCCTTGGTCGAGACTCAATCCGCCAGGTGAAGATCGACGATCGGCGTGCGGCGGTAGCAGGCGATCGCGGGGAACAGGGTGGCGAGGGCGCCACAGGCCAGCATTCCGCCGAGCGCGAAAAACTCGGCGGACGGAACTCTCCATGGCTCGAGAACGAGACCCGTGGCATCACGAATGGTTCCGGATGCGAGCGCGAGCCCACCGTGGCCCAGCAGCAGGCCGACGATGACGCCCGTGCCGGTGAGGATGATCCCTTCGATGAACACGAGCGCGGCCACTTCCCCGCGGACGGCCCCCAGGCTTCGGATGATCGCGATGTCGCGGCGACGACGTTCCCCGGCCTGGTGGAGCGAGATGAGCACGGTGAGACAGGCGACCGCGACCACCGCCGCCGCGATCGCGAGGAGGGAACGCTGAACCGGGCCGATCACCCCGCGCTGGAAACGCAGAATCTCGTTGATCGGGATCGCCGCGATGCCGCCGCTCTGCTCGCTGATCTCGTCGGTCATCCAGAGCCGCAGGCCCGGAGTCTCCAGCCGCACGAGGATGGCGGTGGCTTCGCGGTCCGACTCCTGCGAGAGCAGGGCGTTGCCTTGGATCGCCGAGTGGAGGCGTTCCTCGGATTCGTGTATCTCCCAGACCGACTCGAGGGTGGCGAAGATCGCCCGGTCCTGGGCGGTGCCGGTGGCCGCGAGCACCCCGCTGACCCGGTAGGGAAAATCGCGGTGGACCTCGCCGCCCGGCACCTCGACGAGACCATGGGTTCCGAAGAACCGGTCTCCGACGCTCAACCCGGTGGCGCTCGCGACCTGGCTCCCGAGAACGACCTCGAAGCGATCTTCGAACACGCGGCCACGGGCGATGCGGAAGAACGGATCACCCTGCCGGTCGGGCAGCTCGAAGAAGTGCGACTCGGTACCGACGATTCGGTGGCCGGCGTAGTTGTCGCCGAGTCCGATGGGCGCGGCCCAGAGCACCCGTGGATCGCGACGCAGCCGCTCGTAATCGGCGTACGGTAGGTTGCCGGGAGGATCGTCGAGGTGATACACACTGGCGAGTACCAGCTGAAGCGGGCTCCCCTTTCCACCGACCACCAGGTCGTAGAGACCCGCGTCTCGTGAGAGGGCCCGATCCGACTCGTATCGAAGCGCGAGCACGCCGCAAACCAGCGCCGCACCGAGGGCGATGCCAGCGACGGTCAGCGTCGTCACGATCCATCGGAATCTGAGATACCGACAAGCCATGGAGAAGATGCTCACGTGGTTCGAGCCTCCTCGACCGAATCGAGTCCTGAAGGCCGGACGAGGTCGGTGCAGTCGAAGGTGCGGGCCAGGTTCGCGGCGAGCGCGGGATCATGGGTCACCATGAGGAGGGTGCGATCACCTTCGGCGGCGACTTCGCGAAGCAGCGAGAAGACCTCCCGCCCCGTCGTGGGATCCAATGAACCGGTCGGTTCGTCCGCGAGCAGGATGGCCGCCTCTCCCGCGAGGGCGCGGGCGATGGCGATCCGCTGTCGTTCCCCCACCGAGAGTTGATCCGGCCTGGCATGGAGGCGATCGCCGAGCCCGACCCGCCGCAGCGCGTCGGTGGCGCGGGCGCGGGCGTGTGATCGCCTTCGTGAGCCGAAACGAAGGCCGATGAGGACGTTCTCGATCGCGGTGAACGGCGTCAGGAGCTGGAAGGTCTGGAAGACCATCCCGCAGTGGACGCCCCGATGCCGGTCGAGTCCGGCGGGGCCGAGGGTCGCGAGGTCGGTCCCGGCCACGGTCACCTCACCTTCGTCCGTGCGTCGCAACCCGGCGACGAGGTTGAGCAGGGTGCTCTTCCCGCAACCGCTCGGCCCGGTGATCGCGACCGTCTCCCCCGCGGCCGCGTCGAAGGCGGGGAGCCGGAAGCGGAGGGAGGAGGATCGGTCACCACCTCCGAGTCGAAGCTGCACGTTGCGGAGTCGGACGATGATCAAGCCCCCTTACTTCGGACTTTTCCTTGCTGATTTCGCTTCGGTCCGGGTGGCGGGATCATGAGGCCCCGTCGCCATCCGCTCGATGGACGTGGGGCCGCAGGACGAACGCGCCGGTGGTGGCATCTTCGATTTGAAGCTCCGCCTTGGCCGCGAACTCCGCGCCCATCAACCACGACGCGTCGATTCCGGTGTCGCCTGGAAACACGAAGTAGGAGGTGGTCCCGTCCACGATCGTCGACTCGCCGGACTCGTCTTCGTTCCGGGTCCGGTCCCGGACCGCCAGGGTCACCTCCCGCTCCAGGCCAGGGAAGTTCAGAAGGAGCGTGGTATCCAGGTCCAGTCGCCATGGATCGCCACCGTAGCCGCCGACGGTGAGCCAGATCTCGAGGTCGCCGGCGTCGTCGTGGAGCTTCACTTCGGCAGTGCCCACCTGCGTGCCTTCAGAATCGAATACCGGCTGGAGAAAGCCTTGATTTGGACCTTCATTCGCGTGCACGTGCGGCATGCCGGCGGCCGTGATCAGACGCTCGATCACGGGGTGCAGCCCGAGCACGAGCATCGCGGTCGACTCGGGATCCGCGGTGGCGGAGATGCCTTCCACGAGGCCGGTGAGATCCGCGAGAATCGTTTCGACCTCTCGGGGATTCGCGACGTTGGCCGGGATCGTCGACGGTGTGACGGCCTGACCGGTCTCGATCAGCTCGGTGCGCAGGTCGCTCACCGAGCCGAGATCACCAGTGCGGGCAAGACCGTCGGCTCGATAGGCGATCTCATCGAAACGAACGAGTTCGGGCCAGGCCACGGGGGCACCACCGGAGTCCTCACGGGCACAGGCGGCCAGCGCGAGCAAGAGGCACAGCTGGAGGAAAAGACCGCGGACCTTCGAGAGGCTGGGGAAGAAATGCATGGAGACCTTGGTTCGCGAGGTGACGTTCGACGTTGGTGTACAGCGGACGAGTCCCGGTACGGTATCGCGCTCCGGGTCCAGTTTCGACCAGCGAACCCTCGAACGAGGTTCAACGTACCGGGACGGCCCGTATCGACCCCCCGGCCTCCGATGGCTCGCCCTCGGCGGGAAACCGGCCTGCGTGGCCGTGGCTGGCGCCGGCGAAGGCGAATCCGGGAGACCGGCGCACCCGGGGGTTCAAAGGACGAGCACACCGATGGCGATCGCGAAGATCACGACGGGGCCGATCTCGGCCGTTTCCTCGCCCTGTGGGGCCCCTGCCCTCGATGACGATCGCGTCGGAATTCACCGAACGAGGGCCCCGAGTCGACACTCGGGGCCCTCTCTTTCGGGGATGATCGAGGCCACGCATGGAGAACGCCTTCCTCGTCGCGGCGGCTTCGACGCGCGCGATCCGACTGCGCCGGGGACGGCGTCATCGAAAGCGCGGACCCGGCCCACATCCTGAGCTTCCGGGATGGCGGCGGATCCTGCTCGATTTCACGTACATCACACCCCGCAAGCCCGCCCCGACCTCGCGTCGGGGCGGGCTTTCGTTCGGCGGCCGTCGCCTCGTTCACCGTGGCCGACCGAGTGAACGGATGATCGCCCACGACGCGACATCCGTTAACATCGGAACCTGCTTCCCGCACCAGCGCAACGGTTTCAGGTGATCCCCCGAAATGCCTCCCGCCCCGAGTGTCGACCGCCCGAACCCCTTCCCCCGCTTTCATCCGAACCGTGTCGAACGCTGTAACTCCGAGACCTTCTCCCGGACGAGCCGATGAGACGAACGAGTCCACGACTGGCCCTGTTCCTGACCTTGGCCCTTCCGGTCATCTCCAGCCTGACCGCCGCGGCCGAGATGATCACCGTGTGCGCCGAGGGGTGTGACCACACGTCCATCAACGCCGCGATCGCCACCGCGCGTGATGGCGACGTCATCCAGCTCTCGGCCGAAATCTACGCCGAAGGTTCGGCGATCAGCGCCGACGGCAAGGCGATCACGCTGCGGGGCGTCCTGAACGAACGCGGGGCGCCGGCGAGTGTTCTGGATGGAGCGGGTTCGCACCGGGTGTTGATCTGCGAGCACGGCGAAGATTCGGGGACCGTCTTCGAGAATCTGGTGATCCGGAACGGGGAGAACGACATCGGGGGCGGGATGTACAACGATTTCAGCAGCCCGACCCTGACGAACTGCACCTTCACGGGCAACGCGGCCGGCGACGATGGCGGTGGCATGTCCAACCACGTCGGCAGCCCGATGCTGACCGACTGCACGTTCATGAACAACTCCGCCATCTTCAGCGGCGGTGGAATGCACAACGAATTCAGCCACCCGATCCTGACCCGCTGTACGTTCGCGGGCAACTCGGCCGACTATGAATACGGCGGCGGGATGCACAACGAATTCAGCCGCCCGGCGCTGACCGGCTGCACGTTCGCGGACAACTCGGCCCGCGACGGCGGAGGCGGGATGTCCAACGAAGAGAGCGACCCGACCCTGACCGGCTGCACGTTCGCGGGAAATTCGGCCTTCCGTGGCGGCGGAATGTCCAACCGCGATGACAGCAGCCCCACCCTGGTCGAATCCGCGTTCACAGGCAACTCGGCTCACTACGGCGGCGGGATGTCCAACCGCGATGACAGCAGCCCCACCCTGGTCGAATCCGCGTTCACGGGCAACTCGGCCCACTACGGCGGCGGGATGCACAGCGAATTCAGTCGCCCGGTCCTGACCGAGTGCACGTTCACGGGCAACTC
>NZFT01000056.1 GCA_002690755.1 Phycisphaerae bacterium | reverse complement strand
GCGCTGCGTCTCCTGTTGGAGCAGCGATCGCTTCTCCCTGTGCGTCGATGCCTTCTTGCGCATGTCGTCCGCGTTGTCCTTCCGCCTCGACGTCAGGTGGCTCTTCGCGTGCTTCGCGCCGCCCTTCTCGCCGGCGGCCTTGTTCCTCTTCTCCTTGACCTGCGTCTGCAGCTGGTCGCGCTCGCGTCGGATCCTCTCCTCGCCGTCCCGCCGTGCCGTCCGCCAGAGCAGGCTGAGCGGACCGATCGTGGGATCGAACGCCCCGCCGCTCGAACGATGCCAATGGACGGATCGCATCAGGGCCGTCGCAAGGTCCGAGGACACCGGAACGGCTTCGTCGACTCGCTCGACGAGCCGCATCGACTCGCTCCGCGGCCGATAGTCGCTCAGCGCATTCTCGATCTCGGCCATCCGCGCGAACGCGGCACGAGTGGCCTCGTATCCCGTCGCCTCGTCCGGCGCGTAGACCTGGATGGTGGCGGGCGTGCCCATCACCACCCGGCGATCGACCACGCGCACCTCGGGCCCGACGGCCGATGCCTCCGGGACGCACCACGCCAGACCGATCACGGTGGCGAGCATCGCCGCGGCGCGAACGACCTCGATGCTCATGGTCGGAATCGATCGCACTCTCGATACGCCTCAATGAGCCGGTCCACACCGTCCTTGCCGCCGAGACTCAGACCGTGTTCCATGCCCACGATCCCCTTGAATCCTCGCCGGTGAAGGTGACGGAAGACGTTTCGGTAATCGATCTCGCCGGTCGTCGGCTCGCGACGCCCGGGGTTGTCACCGACCTGGAAGTAGGCGATCTCGCTCCACGCCTGATCCATGTAGGGAATGAGATTCCCTTCGGTGATCTGCTGGTGGTAGAGGTCGTCGAGGATCTTGCAGCTCGGACTGCCCACTGCTTCGCAGATCATGAACGCCTGCGGAATACCGGTCAGGAACAACCCCGAGTGATCACGGCGATTCAAGGGCTCGAGCACCATCACCAGATCATGCGGCTCGAGAATCGCCGCGCATCGCTTGAGATTCTCGATCACGTTGGCGGTCTGAAAATCCCAGGAATCGGACAGGCCGTACCGGCCCGGCACCACGGTCATCCAACGCGCCCCACACCGCTTGGCGATCTCGACCGCCTTCGTCATCTTCGCTTCCAACTTCCTCGTCACGGCCGGATCGCGCTTGACAAAGGTCTCCGCACCGAAATCCCCCTCGGCCACGAACACGCCCATCTCGATGTCCAGCCGACGCATCGCATCGCCAAGTCGCTTCTGATCGGCATCCGATCGGCCCGGCATGCCGTTGTCCTCCCACGCGCGGAATCCGTGATCGTGGGCGTACTCGAGCTGGTCGACGAGACCGTCCCCGCTGATCGCGTTGAACATGCCGAAGTGTGGCGCGTACTTCAGATTGAACTCCGCCGCGGGCGGCACCGCGACATCGCCGGCCGCGACCCCGGTCGTGAGTCCGGCCACCGTCGCCCCGCCCGCCGCCCCGAGAAAGGTCCGCCGTTCGATGCCACTCGGTCCGGGTGCTGCTGGTCCGGTTTCATTCATGTCGGTCGCTCCTTGATCCGGTTGGTGCTCATGCGTCGCCGGGACGGACGTCGTCGCTTCGGTTCATTCTGGTCTGGCCGGGAATCGGGACCGGCGGCGTCGGCATGTCGGTGAAGTCCGTGAGGTTGGGCATCAGATCCTGATCACTGTTCAACGCATCCTCGAAGGTGATCACCTTTCCGGTGTAGGCCGCTTCGCGCCCCATGATGGCGGTGAGCGTGCTCTCCGCGATCCGCTGCCCTTCGTTGAGGTAGTCGCCGGTACCCCGGATCGACGCCTGCAGGTCCATGTGTTCCTGGACGTAGGGACTTCGTTGCGGCCCCTTGAATCGCCAGGCGTTCGGTCCGGTCAGAACCGCACGGCCGCTGGTGAGGGTCGCCGTGCCGTCGGCACCGGTGATGACCTCCTCCACCCGACCGTCGGTCCCCGCCTGCTGCCGACACATGCTCATCGCGAAGCGGTCGTCCGGGTATCGATACTCCAGTCCGAAGTGATCGAAGATGTGACCGTACTCGTCCGAGGTCCGGGACTGACGCCCACCGACGCCGAAGACCTCGGTCGGCGGCGACTGGAACGCCCAGTTGATCGCGTCCAGATTGTGCACGTGCTGCTCGACGATGTGGTCCCCGGAGAGCCAGGTGTAGTACAGCCAGTTCCGGATCTGATTCTCGACCTCGCTCCGGTCCGGCTCGGGGGCGACGTTCCACAGGCTCCCCATGTTCCAGTAGCAGCGAGCCGCGAGCAGCCGTCCGAGATCGCCGCGATGGAGCCGTTCCATCGCTTCGAGATAGCACTGTTCGTGTCGCCGCTGCGTGCCCGCGACCACCGAGAGCTTCCGATCGTTCGCGGCCGCCGCCGCCTCCATCACGGTTCGAATGCCGGTCGCGTCGACCGCGACCGGCTTCTCCATGAAGACGTGCTTGCCGGCGTCCACCGCGGCGGCGAAGTGTTGCGGGCGAAAACCGGGCGGAGTCGCGAGGATCACCACGTCGCAGTCGGTGCCGATCACCTTCTTGAACGCGTCGAATCCGGTGAACTGCCTCGATTCGGGAACGTCCACCCGGGCATCGTCCCGGTTGCGGAGATTCCCAAGGCTGCTCTGGAGGCGATCCGGGAAGAGGTCGCCCATCGCGTGGATCCGCACGTCCGGGCCCGCCTCCAGCGCATTGACCGCCGCGCCCGAGCCGCGTCCGCCACACCCGATGAGACCGACGTTGATCACGTCTTCACGCCCGAGTCTGGATCCGAGGATCGTCGGCGCGGCGGAGACGATGGTCGGGACGGTGGCCGCGAGCCCGACGGCGCGGACGAAGTCACGTCGAGCAAGATTACGGTCGTTCATCGCAGGAGCTCCGATCTGGGGTTTTCAGACGGTGGCTTCACCGTCGCTTTCCGGGGCCGCCTACTCGGCGGATGCCCGGATCCGGTCCATTCGCGTCGCGACATCGGTCAGCCAGGCTCGATCGCCGCCGCCGATCTCCGCGGTCATCCATCCATCGAATCCGATTTCCCGCAGGGCGGTCATCACCGCGGGCCAGTCGCAATCGCCCTCGAGCAGCAGGACGTCGAAGCCGGCCCATCGGCCCTCCTGGTCGAGCTTGGTGCGACTGTATTCCTTCACGTCGACCTTCATGACCCGTGGCCCGAGGACCCGGATCCACTGCTCCGGCCAGCCGTAGGCCACCAGGTTCCCGACGTCGAGGTACCACCCGACCCGGTCGCTCTCGAACGAGTCGACGTACGCCGCGGCCTCCGGCGGACTCAGCAGGAAGTTGTTCCAGACGTTCTCGAAGGCGATGTCGATGCCCGCCGCCTCGGCATCCGGAATCACCTTGAGCAGTTCAACGCGGCTGAGTCGCCAGGCCTCGTCGTACGGACGATCCTTCCCGACCACCGCCGGAACCACCAGCACCGAAGACGCCCCGTAGGCCTTCGCGTCCGCGATCGCCTCCCGGATCGCCGCGACGCATTTCGCCCGGACCTCGGGATTCGAGTCGTTGAGCGGACTCTTCCAGTGTTCGCTGCAGACCACGCCGTGCACCGGAAGACCCGAGGCCTTCGACGCCGCGACCACCTCTTCCACGCTCCACGCGTTGGGGCTCGGCAGTTCGACGCCGTCGTAACCGAGCGTTCGCAGCAGCCGGAACTTCTCCTCGAGCGTCCCGCCTTCCTTCACCATCTCGATCTTGACGGCCTTCTTCATCGCCGAGCTCCCCGAAGCCGCAGGGGACACGTCACCCGAAGCGGGCGAGACGAGCACGAGGCCGAGAAGGCCGAGAAGACTGGTGACGAGAATCGCGATCGGACGCATGTGGCTCCCATCCGTTCGAGGACGATGCGGGGCGATGGCCGTGAGAACTCGATCAACTGAACTTGTAGACGCCGGGTGCGGGGATCTCGAGCGGCGGCATCGGACCGAACTTCGGATCTTCCGGAACGATGGCCTTGGCCGAATTCATGATCTCGTCCCACGTGATCGTCCGGCCGCTGTATCCGGCTTCGCGACCGAGAATGCCCATCGCCACCGACTGGGTCATCCAGTCGCCGTCGTTCACCAGATCACCGTCACGAATCGCCTTGAAGAGTTCGTTGTGCTCGGTCTGGTACATGTTCGGCGTGCCGCCCTTGTAGCGAAACTCCTTCGATCCGTCGGCGAACTTCAAGTTCGACTGCCGCGGGGCCCAGCCGTTCACGAAACCGATTCCCTTGGTGCCGGCGATCCAGTCGGTGTTGTCGTTCGAACAGTTGGGAACCTGCCGGCACGTGAGGAATCCCCGGGCGCCGTTGTCCCACTCGTAGACCACCGCGAAGTGATCGAAGACGTCGCCCCGTTCGGCGCCTTCGCGTAGACCGCGGCCACCGAGGGCGGTCGCCTTGACCGGAGGACGATTGCCCATCGCCCAGTTCATCTTGTCGACGCTGTGCACCGCCTGCTCGACGATGATGTCGCCGGAGAGCCAGTTGAGGTGCTGCCAGTTGCGCAGCTGGAAGTCCATGTCGGTCATGTCGGGCGTTCTCGCCCGGGTTCCCAGCGGACCGGTGTGATAGGTCGAATGGACGGACTCGATCTCGCCGATCGCGCCGTCGTTGATCTCGCCGTACATCGCGCGCTCCGGCGCCGCGTATCGCCAGCAGAATCCGGACATCAGCTGGGTCCCCTGATCCTTCGCCTTCTTCGCGGTCTCCATCACCTTGCGAAGTCCCGGCATGTCCGTGGCCATCGGCTTCTCACAGAAGACGTGCTTCCCGGCACCGACCGCCTTCTCGAGATGGTCCGGACGGAATCCCGGAGGGGTCGCGAGGATCACCACGTCCACGCCGCTGTCCAGAACCTTGTCGATCGCGTCGAAGCCGACGAATCGACGTTCGTCCCCGACCATGACGCGGGTTCCGTGCTCGTTCTTGAGTCCGTTGAGACTGTTCCTCAGACGATCCTCGTAGACGTCACCCATCGCCCAGAGCAACACGCCGGGGTCCGCGTTGATCGCCTGGTTCGCCGCCCCGGTGCCTCGGCCGCCGCATCCGACGAGCCCCACCTTGATGCGGTCGTTCGCGGTGGCGGAGCCCCAGACGGGCATCGCGAGGCCGGTCGCACCGACCGCCGCGGCGGTCTTCACGAACGCGCGGCGATCGACGCCGTCGTCGGACTTGGCTTCGGACTTGGAATTCTTCATCGGTGGGCTCCTGACGGTTTACGAGAATCGAGGTTCGGGATCCGGGGAGAGGCGGGTGATCCGGCCGACTTTCAGGGGTCGCAGACCAACCGCACACCGACCCAGTCGTTGGATGCGAGCCACCACGGGCTCTTGGGAATCTGCGGATCGTCGGCGTTCCAGTCGGTGGTGAACGGGATCCGGTAGTCGAGACCGACGTCGGTGACGGGGTCGATGAACGAACCGCCCATGACCACCCAGGTTCCATCGTCGGCGATCGCGTATTCGCTCAGGTTGCCCCAGATGTCGTGGAGCCCGTTCGCGTCGACCGGCTTCGAACCGACCGCGTGCGTCGAATACTCGGCGTTCTCTTCGAACCAGCCGGAGGCGATCCGGGCGTCGGCGTCGTCGATGCCGCTGGATTCGAGCAGATGACGCATCTCGGCCTCGGTCGGCACGCGGATCCTCCGCCCGGTCTTGACGGACAGCCACTCCACGAAACGCTCGACCGCCGCGGGACTCGCGCTCAGCAACGCGTATCCGGCGTGGCCGTAGCCTCGATCCGCGAGCACGTAGGGCTTGCTCGGACGGGTCACCGCATCGGACGCCTCGGTGCTTTCGCCGGCATCGGTGTCGAGATTGAAGATGAACGCGTCATAGAGATCCCAGGTCGCTTCCGTGGTCGCGACGTAGAAAGGGTCGCCTGCATCGGACGCGATCGGCTGCATCGTGATCGTGACACTGGTTCCCGGCACCACGACTTCGATCGGCTCCATCGAGACGACCTCCGCCTTCTCCGAAGCCATGCCCGAAACCGGGTTCGAGGAATCCGCGCCCTCGCCTTGATCGTGGCGAGGTTCGTGATGGCGATGCACCTCCGTGACCTCGCCGTCCCCCACCGATCCGGTCTGGCATCCCGTCAGCATCGCGACCCCCGTGGCCGACATGCTCAACATGGCCAACCTGAACATGGCCGTGGACCGAACCAATCCGGGACGAGCACGGAGAAACGGAACCCGGGTCGATACCGCGATGGACGGACGTTCCTGACCCAACTCGACGCTTCCCTCGAGATCCATTCATTCACTCCGAGTCTTCGGCCGACCGAGCGGCATCTTCGTGTTACCGATGTGGACACCGAGTGGTTCGGAGATTCCGCATCGCGTCCGGCGATTTCGGAGTGCGTGTCCCGAACGGACCACGGCTCCGACCAGGTGCATGATCGCCGCGATCGGCCCCGAGGTCCAGTACCGACCCGCCGGAAGCGTTGGATTTGAATGACGTACAGACCGGGAGAGGGAGCACGATCGCTCCGCCTCAACCGGTCCAGTGACCCAGAAGGATGCCGAGATCGAATCCGTCGACGTTCCCGTCGAAGTTGAAGTCCGCGACGGAATCCACCGACCCCCACTCGACGAGGAATTGACCGAAATCCTCTCCGTTGACGAAGCCGTCGCCGTTCATGTCGCCGGGCACGCCGTCGTCGCACACCCACTCCAGCAACTCGAGTCGATCGACCGCGGCGACGACCGTGGCGGCCTCGCTTTCCCCATGCGCCCTGAAGCGAAGGCGGATATCGGTCGGCGAGGCGACCGGATCGAGCTCGATCGACCGGGAAGCCCATCCATCCGTGCCGGCGGTGACCACTTCCAGCAGCGCCCATGATTCGCCACCGTCATTCGAAGCCGCGATCTCGAAACGATCGTTCGCCGGAACGGTTCCTTCCAATCGGAGCCAGAGATCGAATCGAACGACCGGCATCACGAGGCCGAACGGATCAAGATCGGGGGTCACCAGGCTCGTGAACCCTCCGTCGACGTCCCCGAGCCCGTCACCGGTCATGAAACAGCTTCCGTCCCCACCTGAATCGGCCGGCGGCCCGAAGAGATCGTTCCGATCGAGCGTCCTTGCGTTCCAGGCGCCGTCACTCGCGGTGTCGCCCGGAGTGCCGAGCGTCCAGTCGGTGGCATCGGTGCCATCGAATCCGACCAGGAGGACCTCCGAGTCCGCGTAGTCCGCCGTGTAGGGTCCGGACGGGTCGAAGATGACCTCGCCCGCCGAGGACTCGGCTCGGAAGCTGTAGAGAATCTCATCCGGGCAGGCGACGCTCTCCGGGAAGGCGACGAGGAATCGGCCGGGCGTTTCCGACGAAACGGCTTCCACGACGCCGAAACCACCCGAAAACGATTCGTACTCCATGAGGATCTTCTCGGCCGGGAACCCCTCGATCTCGACGACGAGCTCGAAGCCCTCCGCGCCGATCCGATCGGGGAGGCCCTGGGGGAATTCGAACGTCGGCTCGTCCTTGACCGGCTCGTCAAGCCGAAGGATGAAGAGCCCACTCTGCATGTCGCTCGCGAGGATGGTCCCCGAAGGAAGGAACGGATCGACGCCCCAGCAGCCCTGATACCCCGCGGAATCGGAGTTGGGGTAGGTGTCGAACGAAGCGATCTCCTCGAGGTCGTTGCCCGTGGCCGCGAGGACGCGGATGCCATCCTTGTAATTCGCGGCGAAGAGCATCCCGTCCTTGACGAAGAGATTGTGGTTCGTCGCGTCCCGGCCGTTCGCCTGCTGGACACCGAGGACCGGGTTGTCGAGATCGGTGATGTCGATGCACTGCCAGGTCGAATCGAGCACCGACGAGGTCTCATCGTTCGAGTACAGCCAGCGAACATCCTCGCTCTCCCAGCATTGGTGGCTGTATCCGCCATCCGCCCACGTGACTCTTCCGAGCGTCTCGCCCTGGGGATCGAAGTCGTCCCGGGTGCCGAAACTGACGATCGAAAGACCGGGGTCCACCCAGCCGGAATTGAATCCGTCGTTCAGAAATCCGATGATCTCCCCACGGTGATCCTCGTCGGGTCCGTCCTCGGGATAGACCATGATCCTCGCGTCATGAACGAAACGGTCCGACCTCGAACCGAGGAACTCCAGCTCGACGGGATCCTTCGACACGTCGTAGAAACGGACGCTCTGGCCGACGCGGATGAGCAGTCCCGCTTCCGGGCAGGCGACGATGTTGTGCGCCTTGCCCTCGGCGACCGCGCCTTCGAACGTGACCACGCCGGAGTCGATCGCTCGCAGGTCGAAGACCCGGACGCCACCACCGCCCTCGCCATCGACGTAGGCGTATTCACCGATCACCTTCACGTCGGCCCAGAGCGAGGACGATGAACCACGATCATGCGTGTGCACGACGGCGGGTTGGAATGGGTCGGTGACTTCCACAAAGGCCACCGATTCCTTGGTGGTGACGATCGCATATTCGCGGCCCGCCGGAGAGACGTGATGCCAGAGGTCGGCACCGTTACCGGTACCGCCGAGCATGTTCACCGGAATCTGAGCACAGAAGACGATGCCGTCCCCGCTGGATTCCCAGGAGGAGTCGAACCCCGAATCGCCACCGCGGACGATGTCGCCGTGCACCGATGGTTCGGGACGCCCCTTGGGATCACCATCATGAGCAAGGACGAGGCCCTGCGACCCCACCGTCAGCACGAAGGCGATGACGCCGTCTCGAACGGCGCGAGAGGATAGCCCTCGGAACGGAGCCCGATGGGCCATCATTCCTTTCGCCAGATTCAACTTCGGAGAAGAAGAGGGAACGAGTATCGATCGGGAAGGGCACAGCAACTTTGGAACTCCAGGCAGACTTCCATCAAAGCCCCAATCAATACTGCCTTCGTCCGACCCTCGTCAACTCCAAGATTAGCATCTCCCTAACGATTGGCGAGGTATAAACCAAGAAGTCGATAATCTTCCAGAGACCCGTCCTCCCACAGCGCTGGAATCGGCCCGCAGGGGTCAATACTCACTCCGCAGACGGCGGACCGTTGTGGCCTCAGAACGACCAGTTCGCCAGGATCACGCCCAGATCGCCGCCGCCCACGTCACCCGATCCATCCAGATCGAAGGCCGGGTCGTCGGTGCCCCAGGCGACCAGCAGCAGTCCGATATCGGTTCCGTTCACGAGGCCATCGCCGTTGAAGTCACCGGGAATCGAGTCATCGCACTCGATGCCGAAGACGCGGAGATTGTCGATGCCCGCCTCGACGACGGAGCCGTCTCCGAGATCGCTCGCGACGAACCGCATCCGCATCTGCTCCGTGGGGGCGATGAGATCCTCGATGACGAAATCGACGGTCACCCAGACGTTGGCGTTCTCATTGACGTCCTCGACGAGGAGCCAGGACCCACCGGCGTCGTTGCTGATGTAGACCTGCATCGAGTCCTGCCCGGGTGACGCCCCGAAGTCATTCGAATACCAGCGGTCGTAGCTCAGGCTCAGGCCCGAACCCGGCTCGCCGCCCGAGAAGACGGGGGAGAGCATCGTGGTCTGTCCACCGTCGACGTCGCTGTTCGAGTCGCCGGGGTTGATCTCGGTGAGGAAGCACGGACTGTTCGAATCACCGCTTCCGTCGGTGCACGGATCGCCGCGACCGTTGCACTGCGGGAGGCCGAGTTCCCAGATCCCGGTCGCGGCATCGTCGCCGGCCACCGAGAAGACCCAGCCCGCTTCGGAAGATCCGTCGAAGTCGACGAGGAGGATCTCACCATCGGCCACCGATACCGAGTACGGGCCGCTGGAATCGTTGTAGACCTCGCCGACCGTGGTCGTCGCGCTGAACTCGAAGGAGACCGAATCAGGACAGTCCGGCGAGGCCGGAAGCCGGAACGACCACACGCCGGGATCCGACGACGGGAGGCCGTCGACGGTCTCGACCACGCCGTCCGAGGCGAAGGCGTAGGTCATCGTGGCCACTTCCACCTCGGCGCCGTCCTCGGAGATCTCGACGAGGAGATCCGCACCCGGGGAAGGCACCGTGTCCGGGAGCCCTTCCGGGAAGGAGAACCCGATCGGGGCGATGTCCAACTTGAAGATCAGCAGACCGCTCTGGAAATCGCTCGCGATGATGGTGCCGCTCGGGAAGAACGGATACACGCTCCAGACGCCGTTGTAGCCTGCGCTGTCGTTGGCCGGATAGGTGTCGAAGTGGGCGATCTCGTTCAGGAAGTTGCCGTTGCGTTCGAGGATGCGGACGCCGGTCGTGTAGTTCGCGGCGTAGACGAGACCTTCGTGGATGTAGTTGTTGTGGTTGTTCGCGGAGAACGGAAGCGACTGAGTGAAACCCAGGGAGGCATTGTCGAGATCTTCGATGTCCACCATCTGGAACGTGGAGTTCAGGGCCGTCTCGTCATTCGAGACGAGCCAGCGAAGATCTTCGGTGTGCCAGCACTGATGGCTGTAGCCGGCCTGGGGCCAGGTCACTCGAGAGAGCAGATTTCCGGCGGGATTCGGGTTGGCGGGCGTTCCGAAGTCGACGATCGAGAGCCCGGTGTTGACCGAACCGCCGTTGTTGCCGTCGTTGAGGAAACCGATGATTCGCCCCCGATACGTCGAATCGGGCCCGTTCTGCGGGTAGACGATGATGTCCGCGTCATGCACGTAGCGATCGGACCAGGCACCGATGAACTGCGGCGAGGCAGGATTTCCCGAGGTCGAATAGAAGCGGAGGCCCTGACCCGAACCGCCGCAGCGAACGATGATGTCGGTACCCGGGATCGACGCGATGTTGTGCGTGGCGCTGTTGCCGTCCGCCGAGGATTCACCCTCGTACGTGACGATGCCGCTGTCGATCTGGCTCATGTCGTACGACCGGATCGAGCCACCACCCTCGCCGACGAGGTAGGCGTGATCTCCGGAAGTCTTCACGTCGCCCCAGAGCGAACCGGTGTTTCCCCGGCCGTGCGTGTAGACGACCACCGGCTGGAACGGATCCGTCACTTCGACAAAGGTGATCGCCGACTCCATCGTGATGATCGCGTACTCGCGAGCCGAAGGCGAAACGTATCCCCAGCAGTCGGAGCCGTTTCCGGAGCCACCCAGCTGGTTGATCGGGATCTGGGCGCAGAAGATCGTGTTCTCCTGCGAACCGCCCCACCCACCACCGGCGATTCCGTTCTGGTTTCCGTAGATGATTTCGCCGTAGACCGGCGGCTCGGGCTTCCCCTTCGGATCATTCTCATGAGCCCAGGTGGAGGCGGTCCCCTGCAGGAGAACAGCGGCGAACGTCGTGATCAGAAGCCCTGGAATGCGAATCATCTTTGGAGTTACCTCGTTGGAGAAACGGTCAGGGAGCGGCCGTGCAGAGGGCAGCCGACGGCTCCGAAGTCGTACTAACTAATAGCCTTGAACGGTAGTTATGACGGAACTTGTCAGGATTTCGTTCCCTAATTACCACCGATTCGAATGGGAACGAAAAAAGAAAACAAGGCCCGATAACGGGCCCGCGTCGCGTGCTCACGGCTTACCGTCCTCACGCCCGGCGTATGAGCCCGAGAGCGACTCGAGGAACGCCACCAGATCCTCGACCTCGGAAGGCTCCAGCATCAACGGCTTCAGGACCGATTCCTGGTGATGGTCCAACTGAATCGCGCCTTCGAGCGTCGAGTAGAACCGGACCACCGACTCGAGGTCGGGCATGGAACCATCGTGCATGTACGGTGCCGTGTCGCCGACGCCACGAAGGGACGGCGTTCGAAACGCTCCCCAGGCCTCGGAATCGTGTTTCACGCCGGCGCTCAGCACGGCCTGAACCCCGTCCGGCGCATCGCTGTGCCGGCCCGCTGCGTTGAATGGGTCTTCGCGGACCAGGAGCGAACCCTCGTATCGCCCGGAGTCACGAGGCAGTCCGCCCGGCGCGGGGATGCCGATGTTGTGGAATTCCCCGTCGCTGAAGAAGGCACCGGAGTGGCACTCCCAGCATTCCGCACGCCCGAAGAAGAGCGACATGCCCCGCAGCTCGGCGTCATTCAGATGCGCGGCGCCGTCACCACCACTCGAGACGTCAGCCGCCCATGCATCGAAACGCGACGGCTCCGATCTCAGCGTCCGCTGATAGGCGGCCATCGCCTTGCCGAGGTTCGCGACCACCGAGTCGACTCGCTCACGATCCCCGACCGGCATCGATTTCCAGGCCTCGGACTCGGCCGCTCCGCCATGAGGACGCGCCCGCTCGGGCAATTCCTCGAAGTCGAGGTCGATCGGTCCGAAGATCGACTCGTACCCCGATCGAAGATCCGGATCGCCGAGAATCATCCTCGTCGCCGCGGTGCGATCCCCACCCATCTCAAGCGGGTTTTCGATCGGTCGGACCGCGTGGGCCCACATCGAGTCGCTGCGGCCGTCCCAGTTGAACCAACGGTGATGGGCCGCATCGACCAGCGTGGGCGCGTGTCGCTTCGCGGCACCGAGCCCCTTCGAGAGCCGAAGCCCGTCGGTGAACCGACGTTCCGGCTGGTGGCATGTCGCACAACTCACCGATCCATCCCCCGAAAGCCGCGATTCGAAGAACATTCGTCGCCCGAAATCCGCGGCGCCGGAATCCTCCGCCCATCGATTCGTCGGAGACGGAGGGGGTTCGGGGAGCGGCGAGGCGGCCAGCGCCCGACGCCGCACATCCGCATCGAGCGAGACCGCGACCCCACCCGCGTCGACGCCCGACGGGTTCGTCCGATCGCAGCTCACCATGGCCAGCATCGTCACCGCGATCACCAGCCGCGGATCCAAGAGGGATCCGATGACGATTCGATGGCGCCGCCCTCGATTCATCGCTTGATGTCCAGCGTCCATTGCGTCCGTTCGATCTCGCCGTCGAGTTCGACGTCGACCGAAGCCTCCCAACGCCCCGGCATGTGCAGCAGGATCCCTTCGACGAGCCAGTCATTCCCTTCGCGGGTGACCCGAGGCTCCACGTTCATGCCGTGACCGTGATGCGGCATCTCGGCATCGAAGATCACTTCGACGCGATCATCGAGTGGCTGGCCGTCGGCGTCGGTGATTCGAAGATCGATCACGCAGGGCTCGGAGACCGGCAACGGTCCACCCACCGGACGCCACGCGACCCGCCAACGACCGTCTCCGGAGACGACGTCCTCCCACGCGACCTCCACCTCGTCGTTCACCGGGTCACCGGACCCGCTCGATTCGGGCGACGGGTCGGCGGACGCGTCACCGGTCGGCGGGCGGTCACACCCCGTGAGCATCATGAGGAGGAGGATGGACGCGATCCGAATGTTCATGGCTGGTCCTCCGACGGCGACGGACGCATCGCATCCGCCCCGTCCCCCGCTTCCACGCTCGTCGCCGGAACCACTTCCCCGGCCGGCTCGAAATCGCTTCGAAGCAGCATCGGACGGTCATGCCCCTGCCCGAGACTGAACGAGATTTTCCAGTCACCGCTGACGGCATCGAAGACCTGCGCCCGGTGATTGCCCTGGTCGAGGACGACGACGCCGCCGTCTGGCAGGACTTCGAGCCCCGCGGGCAGCCACAGCGCCCCGTCCCACGAGCCACGTTCTCCCGCCGTCGACACCACTTCACCATCGCTCGACACCGTGACCATTCGATCCATCCCGCGGTCGGAGATCGCGATCCGCCCATCCGACAACGCCGCCACGCCGAACGGGCGTTCGACGCCGGTCTCCTCGACGCCCAGCGATCGTTCGACCACGCCCGCCGCATCGAGGACCAGAACCCGCCCGGCGTCCGCGTCGCTCACGAGCCAGCCCCCGGTCGGGCGGACCGCGATCTGCACGGGCCGTGCGTCGGTGGGCAGCGAGATCACGCGGGAAACGTCCAGATCCCCGTCGGCGAGGATGATCGACGGTCCGGATGCATCAAGGAGATGCAGCACCCGGTCGCGAATCACCAGGTCGCGAAGATCGACGGCACCGCCGCCGCCCGCCGCCGCGACGCGTCGATCGAGGAGGTCGTACCGCCAGCTGCGGACGAACCTCGCCATGAACGGATCCATCTTCAGCGGCGCTTCACGATCACGGTCCAGTCGCCACTTGACGATTCGACGGCTGCCGCCGTCGAGCAGGAAGATCTCCTGGGCGGCCGCATCGACGCCCAACGCATCGATCCGGTTGAAATGGGCGGCACCACGCCCGCTCCTCGAAAAGGTGGTCACATGGATCGGGATTCCGAATCGAAGATCGAACACGACCGCCGAGGCGCTCTCCGGCTCCCACATCGCGAGCAGATCCCGATCCGCCCCGACGCCGGTTCCGAAGTGACTCTCGACCCCCCGGATTCGCGGGAGCGAGCCGCCGGTCGGCGACTCGCCGTCGGGCACGGGCCCGAAGACCTGATACCGGCGTTCGAAGGGTTCGAGCACGAACGCGGTTCGGCCGTCGGCCGAGATCGCGACGCCCTCGGGATAGTGGATCCGCCCCTCGCCCTCCCGGGGGATCACCGCGTGCATGCCCCATTGGTCGAGAAAAGCGCCATCTTCGAGCCGGTGCACCGAGATCCGATGATTCGACTTGTCCGCGACGAAGAGCCGTTCGCCCGCGATCGCGAGATCGACCGGCGTGTTGAAGAGCCCGGGAAACGCACCTCGGTCGCCGATCGATCGGACTTCGGCTCCGGTCGCGTCGATGCGGACCAGACGATGGCGATCGGTATCCGCGAGCCAGGCCCCGCCATCGGGAAGGCCCGCGATCCCGCGGCAACCGGGATAGACCGATTCCCCGACGCTTCGCGGCGCCCCGGTCTCGAGATCGAGACCGTGCAGCTTTCCTCGGGCGTCGGCGATCCAGACCGTTCCTCCCCCACTTCCAACCGCGACGCCGCCGAGCGCCGTCGACCACGCCAGGTCCTTTCCGGCGTCGCGCCGCTCCACGTTCCGAGGACCGAGGAGGAACCATCGATCCTCACCGTCGATCGCGAGGTCGACGCACCCGCCCGCCGGCGGCTCCATCGCGGCACCGGCCGCCTCGGACGCCCCGATCCGCCCCCACGCATCGACGACCACGACCGATCCGTTCGGACGCAGGGCGATCGCGCGGGATTCGTCGAGCCCGTCGATCTGGCGTTCGAATCGCCCGAGGACCGGCGGCTCGGGCGAAAAGGCATGGAGTTCACCGATTCCGGTCCAGAGCAGGAGCAGCGAGAGCACGCCGGTCAGGAGTTCTTTTCGATTGCCTTGCATCACGTCATCCGTTCCGACCACGGCGAGATTCTCCGACGTACCCTGATGGTACGCACTGGGAAGGTCATCGGCGATCGAACCTCGCCTCCTTCGAGGTTGTCGCTTCGATCCGCCTTTCGGCCCCCGGCCGAAGGGATCTGAGATCCGACAGACGATAGAATGCGTCGCCTTCTTCCCGGACCCACAAGACCATGAGCGACACCGTCACCGATCATCACATTCCGAGCCGACCGAATCCCCTGCGGATTCCCAACGTGATCGCCCTCGTGGTACTCACCATGCTCGTACTCGCGCCACTGGTGATCGACGTCCACGGGGAACCCGAGGGCGTCCAGATCGAGTTGGAAGCCGCGGCGTCGCCGGATGGCTCGATGTCTTCGGAACTCGCCGACGCGCGGGTGGATACGGAGCCGGAAGATGCCGACCATGGTGATCATGCTGATCATGGCGTCCCGCCGCACTGGCAGATCGGCACCATTCCATTCGTGGTGCTCCTGCTCGCGATCGCGGTGCTTCCCTTGCTGCGATCGACCATGCACTGGTGGGAGGACAACACGAATCGGCTGGCCGTCGCCCTCGGCGCCGGACTTCTGACCATCGGTTTCTACGCCGTGGTTCAGGGACCGGTCGCGGCCCTGTTGGCGATCGAGCATGCGATTCCGGGGGAATACATCCCGTTCATCATGCTCCTCTTCTCGCTGTACGTCATCTCGGGCGGGATCTCGATCACCGGTGACTTGAAGGCCACGCCGACCGTCAACGCCGGCTTCATTCTCGTCGGCACCCTGATCGCGAGCTTCATCGGGACGACCGGGGCGAGCATGCTCCTGATCCGCCCGTTGCTCGAGACGAACCGGGAACGAAAGCACGTGGTGCACACCGTGGTCTTCTTCATCTTCCTGGTGAGCAACATCGGCGGCACCCTGCTGCCGATCGGCGATCCCCCGCTGTTCCTCGGTTACCTCCGCGGCGTCCCCTTCGACTGGACGCTCGTGCTCTGGAAGGAATGGGCCTTCCTCGGCATCCTCCTGCTCGTCGTCTACTGGATCTGGGACACCATCGTGGTCCGCAAGGAGACGCCGCTCGATGCGGCGCTCGACGACGCGATCCGTCGACCGCTGCGACTCACCGGTTCGGTGAACCTCCTGCTCCTTCTCGGCGTGGTGTTCGCGGTCGCCCTGCTCGACCCTTCCAAGCCGATCCCCGGCACCGAGATCCATGCGTTCCCGTTCTGCCGCGAACTGGTGATGCTCGCGCTCGCCGGGGCGAGTCTGGCTCTCACCCCCTCGGGCATCCGCGAGTCGAACCGCTTCAACTACCACGCCATCGTCGAGGTCGCCGCCCTCTTCGTGGGCATCTTCCTCAGCATGCAGGTACCGCTCGCGGTGCTCAAGGCGAACGGGGCCGAACTCGGACTCGAGAGTCCAGCCCACTTCTTCTGGCTGACCGGCATCCTCTCGAGCTTCCTCGACAACGCACCGACCTACCTGGTGTTCTTCCAGACCGCGGAGTCGATGACGCCCGCCGCCGGCGAAGGCATCCTGGATCTGCAGAACGGCGGCCACATCCGCGAGGACCTGCTCACCGCGATCAGTCTCGGGGCGGTCTTCATGGGTGCGAACACCTACATCGGCAACGGACCGAACTTCATGGTGAAGTCGATCGCGGAGCAGTCCGGCGTCCGGATGCCCAGTTTCTTCGGCTACATGGTCTACAGCGTCATCGTGCTCATCCCCGCGATGATCCTCGTCAACCTGCTCTTCCTTTGATCCCGATCGTCCGGGCGAACGTCCGGACTGGAGTCCGACCATGTCACTGAAACGACTCATCGTCGCCCTCGGCGGCTCCGAATACATGGAATCCGCGGTCGCGGAGGCCTGCCAGATCGCCCGACGCAACGACGCCGAGATCGTCGGTGTCGCGGTCATGGACGAGACGCTCGTCGATCCCGTCGAAGCAGCGCCGATCGGCGGCGGATCGGCGGCATCGGATCTTCGAACCGAACGCACCGCGGCGGTGGAAGCGGGCATGAACGACGCGATCGCCACCTTCGACCGGATGGTCGGCGAGGCCGGGATCCCCCACCGGGCCCAGCGATTCTTCGGCGACGCCCAGGAATCACTCGCCGACGCCCTTCGGCTCGCGGACCTCGCGATCATCGGGATCCGACACGCCTTCGACTACGGCACCATCGCCCACGCGGATGACTTCCTCGGCCGCGTGGCCCGCGCCTCCGGTCGGCCGATCCTCGCCATGACGACCCCCGCCAGACCGATCGATCGGGTGATGGTGGCGTACGACGGCTCGATCGCCTCGGCGAACGCGCTGCGAGCCTTCGCCGTGCTGAACGGCTTCGCGCCTTCGGTGGTCCGGGTCGTGCACTGTCGCGAAGACGGGGTCGACTCCGATCGCCTTCTCGAGGAAGGCGCCGCGTACCTCCGGCTGCACGGACACGAGGCGGAGACGACCGTACTCGAAGGTTCGCCGACCGACACGGTGCTCGAACACGCGGAGACCTGGAATGCCGACCTGCTGGTGATGGGCGCGGTCGGACGCCGCGGGCTTTCCCGCCTGTTCCTCGGCGACACCGCGAGCAACACGCTCGGTCGCAGCAGGGTCCCGTTGTTCATTCGAAGTTGAAACGTCGTGGGCGAGATCGTGCTCAACCGTCGTCGGGATCATCGACGTCGCGTTTCATCATCGCGTAGATCACGCCCTGGACCGCGACCGACTCACCGATGATCCGACCCGCCCGCTCGGCGGCCCGCGAGAGACTCTTGAATTGCCCGCTTCGGACCTCGCGCTCGAAGTCGCCGAGGCTGTTCTCGATGCCCAGCAGCATCGAGGCGACCACCGACCATTCCCAGCGGGTCTGCGGCCAGTACTCCGAATCCTGCACGAGCTCGACCGGCACGCCGACCTTCCACCCCTCGTCGGTCTCCAGCATCGCCACGAAACCTCCCAACGCCGGCTCGTCGTCCCAGAGCACCGCCGCGGTGCCGTCCCCCAGATCGAGGATCTCGATCCGTTCCTCCTGGACGTTCAGGAACGCGAACGGATCGGCGAGGATCCCGCCCACCACGTCCGTCCAGTCATCGTCGGTCGCGTCACCGACCATGTCGACCGCCTCGTCGAGGGTGTCGAGCGTCTCGTCGGGGAACTGCCGCTGGAGTTCCTCGCCCACCAGCCAGAGCCTCCCGAGCAGCTCCGAAAGCTTGTCCTTGACCTCCGCGATCGCACTCGCCTCGGTGACGCCATCGTCGAACTCGATGTCCCGGGACGCGATCTCGATGAGCGTCGGCAGCTGGTCCGCGTCCCCGTTCTCGACCATGGCTCCGGCGACCACCATCACCGATTCGGGCGTCGGGGTGTCGTAGTCCGAGCCGCCGCACCCGGCCAGCAGGACCGGGAGGACCGCGGCGGCGAGCCCGCCGTGGAAGGCACGTGCGAAACGGTCGTGGTTCGAATGGGGATTCATGTTCGGCTCCGGCGGAACTCGTCGGAAGAGGTGCTTCGAACCCTATCATGACGAGATGCAGACGACCGTCAACGGCGAGCCCCGGACCGTTCCCGAGGCGACCACCATCGAAGGCCTGCTGGCCGAACTCGGCCTCGCGGACCGCCCCTGCGCCGTCGAGGTCAACCGACGAGTGGTTCCCCGCGCCGAACACCCCCGGCATCGCCTCGCCGAGGGCGACGCGATCGAGATCGTCTCGATGGTCGGCGGCGGCTGACCGACGAAACCGCCCACGGACGTGCCACGAGGAGTTTTCCGCATGACGACCTTCGATTCCATCGATTCCACCACGAATTCCACCCCCGACCCCACCCCACTCGAATCGGCGCCCGCCCTGCGGGTCGGCCGATTCGAACTCCGGAGCCGCCTGGTCGCCGGAACCGGGAAGTACCCCGACGCCGCGACCATGCAGTCGGCGCTCGCCGCAAGCGGCTGCGACGCGGTCACCGTCGCGGTCCGACGCGAACGCCTCGTGAACGCGGAGGGACGTTCGCTGCTGGAGGATCTCGACCTCGACCGACTCACCGTCCTTCCCAACACCGCGGGATGTTTCACCGCGGAGGATGCGGTCCGGGTCGCCCGACTCGGGCGTGAACTTCTCGACCAACTGGACAACCCGGGGAAGCACTGGGTCAAGCTCGAGGTCCTCGGTGACCGCACCACGCTGCTTCCCGATCCGGTCGGAACCCTCGAAGCGTGTCGCGAGCTCGTCGCCGACGGTTTCGACGTGCTGTGCTACTCCAGCGACGATCCGATCATGGCGGCGCGACTTCGCGACGTCGGCGCCACGAGCGTGATGCCCGCGGGAAGCCCGATCGGCAGCGGCCGCGGCGTCTCGAACCCCGCGTCGATCCGGATCATCCTCGAGCTGCTCAAGGATCCGGCCCACGGCGGCGACCCCGACTATCCGGTGATCGTCGACGCGGGCGTCGGCACCCCGAGCGACATCACCATCGCGATGGAACTCGGCGCAGACGGCGTCCTCCTGAACACCGGCATCGCTCATGCGAAACATCCCGTCGCGATGGCGAAGGCGATGCGGCTCGCCTGCGAAGCGGGTTGGATCGGATTTCGGGCGGGCCGGATTCCGAAGCGACTGCACGCGACCGCTTCCAGTCCCTGGGAAGGCGTCATCTCCCACATTCCCGGCGAATGAACGCGTTCCGTCCGATCGAGGCCCGATCGGGGATCGGCCGCGGCCTTCAGGCCACCGGCGTGCCGAGAACACCCTTGAGTCGCGCGAAGGCGGCATCTCGCGCCGCCGCGTCGGAGCCCTCGACGATGAGCCGGAGCAGTGGTTCGGTGTTGCTGGGCCGGACGTTGAACCAGGCGTCGCCAAGGTCGTAGCTCACCCCGTCGAGACGGGACGACTCCGAGGCGGCGAACTCGGCATGGACCGACGCGAGCGCGTCGTCGGTCGATTCGACCTTGAAGTTGACTTCTCCGGTGGTGGCGTAGCGGGCGAACGCCCCGATGCGGCTCGACACCGGCGTCGAACCGCCGGCGACCAGATTGCAGATCTCCACGAAGGTGCGGGCGCCGCTGTCNGTGCCGAAGTGGTCTTCGAAGTAGAAGTGCCCGGAGAGTTCCCCGCCCAGGCTGGCGCCGTGCTCGCGGAGCGCGGTCTTCATGAAGACGTGGCCGACGCGGCACTCGACCGGGATGCCGCCACGCTTGGCGATGGNCTCCGGAACCACGCGACTCGACCGGAGGTCGTAGACGAAGGTCCCACCCTTCCGCGACCGCAGCCTCGTGTCCGCCATCCAGGCGAAGAGATGGTCGCAACCGGCGGCGACCCCCTGGTCGTCGACGAGCCGACAGCGATCGGCGTCGCCGTCGAAGTAGACCCCGAAGTCGGCCTTCCGTTCCACCACCGCGGCGCGGAGCGGGTCGAGATTCGACTCGATCAGCGGATTCGGCTCGTGCGTGAAGTCACCGGACACTTCGAAGTCGAGCGGAACGATCTCCAACCCCGGGACGTCTTCGAAGACCCTGGGGAAGAGCACCCCGGCCATTCCGCCGGCGGCATCGACCACCACCTTCAGACGGCGTTCGCCGTTTCGGACCGCCGGATCGAGCCGCTCGAGCAGGAAATCCCGGTACGCGGCCCACAGATCCCGGTCCTCGCGACCACCGCCGGCGGGCTGGATGCGCTGCCGATCCGCGATCGCCGCNANACGCTTGATCTCCTCGAGCCCCGACCCCGTACCGATCGGACGTGCGTCGCGGCCCGAGATCTTGAATCCGTTGTACTTCGCGGCGTTGTGACTGGCGGTGACCTGGATGCCGCCCGCGGCATCCAGGTGATTGATCGCGAAGTAGACCATCGGCGTGTCGACGAGGCCCACGTCCACCGCCCTGGCCCCCGCGTCCCGCAGGCCTTCGACGAGCGCGTCCCGCAACGAAACGGAGCTCGTGCGCATGTCCCGACCGACGATGATCGTCCGCCCCATCGGATCCAGGCGGCCCACCTCGGCCGCGGACGCCAGCAGGTACGTCGCCGCGGCGTGACCGATCTGCCAGGAAATCTTCTCATTCAACGGCCGGGGATAGATGGCCCGAACGTCGTACGCCTTGAAGACTTTGCCGATCATGATTCGATGGGATCCGGGGGTTCTTTCAGGACGAGTGGACGATGAGCCTACCGGAGGCGTTTCGCGGACAATCAGGTTCGAGAGTCGAAAACACCCCTTTTTCGATCCCATTCGAGGGATGAAAAGCGAACCTCGGTCGTTTCGCACACCCCGTCGACGTTGCCTCCACGCTCCGGTTCCGGTATCCTCGTCGTTTCTCCGGAACTTCGGCGAGCCGCCGGATCCCGGAGCAGTCGACGCGATTGGCGAGCGTCGATCGACCCGCTCGGGTCACCCGCGAATCCGATCGTGGATCGGATCGCACGACCGACTCGGAAGAAGCGCCCTCGCGCGATTCCCCGGGCCGCGAATCGCGGCCTCGCCAACGGAACGGATCGCCGGTGTCGCTGCAGCAGCGTCCGCCATCGCGGACCGGAAGGAAGGCTCCCCATGTCACTGGTGAAGGAACTCATTGAAGCGGGCATCCACTTCGGCCAGCGCCGAAGCAACTGGAACCCGAAGATGCGACCGTACATCTTCGCGACTCGAAACCAGATCCACATCATCGACATCAAGGAGACCATCAAGGGTCTCCTGCTCGCCCGGAAGCTGATCCAGAACGTCACCGCGCAGGGCAAGGACGTCGTCTTCGTCGGCACCAAGCGACAGGCACAGGCCGCGATCGAGAAGTACTGCACCGACGTCAAGATGCCCTACGTCACCGAACGATGGCTGGGTGGCACGCTGACCAACTTCCGGACCATCCGCGAGCGACTCAAGCGACTCGAGGAACTCGAAGCGTTGATCGAGTCCGGCGAGATCCGAAGCTACTCGAAGAAGATGGAATCCCAGCTCCTTCGCGAGCAGAAGAAGATCTTCCGGAACCTCAACGGCATCCGGACCATGAACAACCTTCCCGGTGCGATGGTCGTGGTCGATGTGAACCGCGAACGAAACGCGCTCAACGAGGCCAAGAACCTCGGCATTCCCACGATCTGCCTCATCGACACCGACGGCGACCCGAACCTCGCGGACATCCCGATCCCGGGCAACGACGACTCGATGCGATCCATCGACGTCACCATCCGGGAACTCTGCGCCGCGATCGCCGAAGGCAAGGCCAAGCGTGCCCAGCTTGCACAGGAGAAGGCCGAAGGCGGCGCCGAGGACGAACCATCGGCCGGCGGTGGCCGCCGGCGATCGAGCCGAAGCCAGTTCCGAGCCGACGAAGCCGCCGCCCCCGGCGACGGCGAGTCCGCGTCCGAAGCGAGCGTCGCCACCGAAGGCTGATCCCCCGTCGCATCCCGCGACGGAAACCGAATTCACCCGGACCGGTCGAGGAAAGACCGGCTGCCGGAACCCCGGTCGGGCGATCCCCGATCTGACCACGCAAGGAAACGGAACGAACGATGTCCACCACCGACGTCAGCGCCAAGGACGTGATGGCTCTTCGCAGAAAGACCGGCCTGGGCATGATGGACTGCAAGAAGGCCCTCATCGCCGCCGGCGGCGATGCCGACGCGGCCGAGGCCGCGCTCCGCGAGAAACTCAAGGGCAAGATGGACACCCGCGCCGACCGCGCCGCGGGCGAAGGCTGCATCTCGATCGTGATCGACGGAAGCAACGCCGCGATCATCGAGATGCGGGCCGAGACCGACTTCACCGCCCGGAACGACAGTTTTCGGGAACTGGCGAGCCAGATCGCCACCAACGCCCTGTCGGGCCCCGACGGCGAAGTCACCCTCGACGACTCGATGACCAAGGCGCTCGATGAGGTTCGAATCACCACCGGCGAGAACATCTCGCTGGCCCGTGGCTCGAAGATGAGCGGTGGCAGCTTCGGCTCCTACCTCCACCACGACTCGAAGCTCGGCGTCCTCCTTCAGTTCGAAGGCGACCTCCCCGAGGATCTCGCCACCGGCATCTGCCAGCACGTCGCGGCGAACGTCCCGACGCCCATGGCGGTCGACGAGCACGGCCTGCCCGGTGAACTCGTCGCCCTCAAGGCCGGTGAGGCGAAGGCCGAAGCCGAGAACAGCGGCAAGCCGCCCGAGATCGCGGCGAAGATCGCCGAAGGCAAGATTCGGAAGTTCTTCGAGGAAGTCACGCTGATCGGCCAGAAGTACGTCCGGGACGACAGCAAGCAGATCGGCTCGCTCCTGCCCAAGGGCACGAGCCTCAAGACCTTCGTACGCCTTCAGGTCGGCGGCGACTGAGCCTTCGACGCGACGCGCTCGGATGCTCGAACAGCCCGGCCGGGGTGGCCAGGCTCGGGAAATCCGTTTTCAGAAGCTCGATCACGGGACCCGGCCTCCACGGCCGGGTCCTTTTCTTCAATGCAGTCCGAGGAGGCGGAACGCCCCTGCAGCGAGACCGGCCCCCGCAGGGACCCCCTCGAATCGAAGGCTCAATCGGTCGAGGCATCCGGCTTCGGGGCGTCGGTCGTTCCCGGCAGATCCACGGTGGGCCCGTCGGCCTCCGGTCGCCACCAGCCCCGGAAGGTGGCCGCATCTCCGGTCGCGACGACTTCGATCTCGATGTCGCTGCTCCCGGCGGGAAGGATCAGGACGCCCGTTTCCAGACGACCGTCTCCGGCGATGGACGCAGTCTCGATCGGTTCGCCGCTTCGCAGGAATCTGACTTCGCACCCACGGACGTCGGCCCCGAAGCTCGCAAACGTCGTCTGTCCCAGATCGATGGGCACTCGATATCGCGCCGTGAACGAACCGGCTTCGAAACCTTCGAGCGGCGGTCGACCCGCGGGCAGATCGAATTCGACCCGCGGAACCACGCGAACCAGGGCCTCACCGGTGCCATCGATCTCCAGCACGAGCCGCCGCGCCGTGGCCCGGGCCGCGCCGGGCTCGATGGTGAGCGGGGAGAATCGAGGCGGGGCCGGAAGACTCACCACCCAGAGCCAGACCAGCCCGGCGGTCGCGACGATGGCCAGCCCCGCGAGCCCCCACTGGAGCGATGATCCCCGACGAGCGACGGTCGGATGTGAACGATCGAAGATCAAATCGGATGCTCCACGAGGTTCGAGACCGAGGATCGTAGGCTCGGGATGCCGCCCCGCCGAACGAATCGACGAAGACTCACGAACCCACCACCAGCCGACGAAGCACTTCGAGGCCGACCACCACCACGGCGGTCCAGCCCAACCAGCGCAGGAGGCGGTACGGATCCTCCGCGCCGGGCGTGGACGCCGCCTCCATCGGCCCGGGACGATATGCATCGACGATCTTTCGCAGCGCTTCGACGTCCACCGCGTCGAACCGCGAAGCCGCTTGTTGAAGATGGCCGCGGAGCGCCGTCCGCGAACAGTCGAGGGCGATCGCGGACTCCCGTTCCCCCCAGCCGAGCACCGAGAGCAGGATCCACGCTTCGCGGATCCGATCACCGCCGGCCGGATCCGACTCGCGGTAGGCGAAGATCGCGAGTCGCCCACCCCGGGTTCCGAACGCCCGGTGATTCCGCACCGACCGGGCGGTCCGCTCGGCATCGGCTCGATTCATCCCGAGCGCGAGCAGCAGACGACAGGTGCGAACCTGTCCGGGGTCGGGGGTCACGGTGGGCATGCCGGGCATCGTAGTCGGAGACCTCCCCCACCGGGCCCGCGGCTACACTGCTCGAGTTCGCACGGATGCGGAGAATCCAGACCTTGAAGACCCCACGGCCTCGCCGAATTCCAACCTGCCTCGCGATCTCCTTCGTGACCGCGCTGGCCCTGGTCACGCCGAAATCGGTCGCCACGATCGCCCCCGCCGCGGGACCGGTGACGAAGATCACGACCGGCGACCAGGCGCTGGTCACCCGCGTGAAGACCCTCGTGCGCGACGCACGACGAGGCGATCTGAAGGGCGCCGAAATCGCCGTGAGCATTCGCGGGTGCGACGACGGCGGAGGCCCCGGACGGGAGATCGTCGCCATCGACGCGGACCGTCCGATGCTGCCGGCGAGCAACATGAAGGTGATCGCGACCGGCGCCGCCCTCCACACCCTCGGTCCGGACTTCCGGTTCGAGACCCGCGTCGAACGAATTCCCGGCGGGTACGTTCTGATCGGAGACGGGGATCCGTCGCTCGGTGATCCGGTCTTCTTCGACCGTCTCAAGTACCGCGACGCCGACGGGGAACGACGTCAACTCGACGAAGAGGCGATTCTCGGATTCTGGGCGGACGCCATCGCCCGCTTCGGCGACGAGGGCCCCGTCGACATCCTGGTCGATGATTCGATCTTCGAGGCACGACGCTGGAACGACGGCACCGACGGCGGTGACGGGTGGAATCCGGAGGACCGCCTGAACCGATTCTCCGCGGAAGTCGCGGGCCTGAACTTCCACCGCAACACCCTCCACTTCCGACCGCGGACCGGCGGGTCGTCGAAACCCGACTGGGGCGACGTGCGGCCTCGGGTCGAAGGGCTCGTGGACGCCGCCCGCAACGACTCGAAGATCAGCGCCGACAAGCAGACCGCGTGGATCTACCGCCGACCGGGCACCAACGACCTCGTCTTCAAGGGGATGGTCCGACGGCAGGGAGCGGGCCGTCCGATCGCGCCCCTCGAGGTCACCGTCCACGACCCGTCCATGCTGGCCGTCGACCTGCTCGCCGACCGCGCGCGGGACCGGGGCGTGGAGATCGGTCGGATCGGTCGCTGGAGCGGTGGTCCCCGCGAAGACGCCCCGGACGTGGGGCCGGTGGTGCGGATGCCGATCGAGGAGATCATCGAGCACTGCAACGAGGAGAGCCAGAATCTCTACGCGGAATCCCTGCTGAAGCGGGCGATCCACGAGACCACCGGCCGACCGGGATCCTGGAAGGATGCGAACGCGACCATCCGGCGAATCGCCCGAGCGAGGATCGGCGACGATGCGGACGACCTCCTCGAAGGCACGTACTTCGACGACGGCTCCGGACTCTCCCGCCGGAACCGGGTCACCGCGGAATTCGTGACCGCATGGCTCGACTCCTTCCACGACGACCCTCGTCTCCGGACGATCTTCGTCGAGAGCCTCGCGCGGGGGGGCGAGGAGGGCTCGCTTGAATCACGTTTTCAGAAATGGGGCGGGCGGTCGGCCCGGGTCGATGCGAAGTCCGGCTATCTGACCGGCGTCAGCGGTCTGAGCGGCTTCGTCACCGA